>NZ_JBAVFI010000561.1:0-1675 GCF_049588175.1 Mesobacillus sp. | reverse complement strand
GCATAGGAACGAGCAAACCGGTGCCAACCCAAATGGGTAGAGCAACCAACCACGCAGGCAGCCGCTCCCCCCACGGTCTGCAGAACGCCATTGCAAGAAGGATACCAATCGCAGCGAGAACGGCTGTTACTGCGTTTATAATACGCCAGCTGGCCTCACCCATTTGCTCGGTTGGAAGGAAGAGGCCAAAACTCCATACGATTTTGATCAGCAGGTAAGGTGTTACTGCTATTGCGGCACCATACCCGCCGATTCTACGCAACCTCATCAATCTTGAGGCCTGCCTATCTGCACTTATAGCCACATTCCCAACTCCTTTACACGCTCTAAGTCACTTTATTTCATAATTATTTATTCACACCGATGCTAATGCCCTTTACGCCTTTTAACCTTTCTTATACAATTTTCAAGTACTGCCAAGAAACATATTTTTGCTTTCTTACATAACATAGTTACTCAAGATTATTGATTAAAATGTCCATAACTCTGAATTAACTTCGATTCCCTTTAGGTAATCTCTTTTTTAATTTCCTATTGAATTAAAAATGTTCCGCAGCGATTAATTCTTTAAATCTTCCACCTTAAGGTTTATGTGCGTTTTTTCACAATGTACAAGTATCTGACTCAACTTCATTATAAAAACCTTTAGTTGATTACTCTAAGTGCGAAGTACTATTCGCAAATTTTATAATTTGTAAATCTTTGTAATAATCCAAGAAATGAATACCTGTATTATTCGTGTGAAACCACTTATTATTTTCAGTAGGTAACTGTAGAAAGCTCTCAATAATTTTAGTTATCATTCCACCGTGAGTAATAACTGCTATTCTATTATATGCACTACTGTTTTCCTTAATAAATGAAAGAACTGTTTCTCCCCGCACCCTAAATTCTTGATTACTTTCTGTTTCCTGTTGTTCTCTTAATCTATCTATGTATTCAACTGAACAACCGATAGTGTTAGATAATACCTCGGCAGTTTCACGAGCTCTTTTTAACGTACTACTCCATATTAAATCAGGTGGATAATCTTTCAATACTCGTTGTGACATTTTCTCTACTTGTATAAATCCATTCGGTGTTAGCGACAAATCAGTAGAGCCACTGTAATTCTCCTCTAAAAAGTCATCTTCTGATTCTCCGTGACGGATCAATAATAATTGCATCTTTCTTACCCTCCTTACATAGCTTCCTAATTTAATTTCTACAGGCGAAGAAGGTTTTCCTTTCGATTTATTTAGATTATAGGTTAGGTATATGTGCATGAATAAGAAAAGCTGCCAAATATGACAGCTTGAACTTGAAGGAATGCTACCCTTTAGCATAAGAAGAAATATTCAGATTCTCTTATATACAGTTAATTTTTTTTTTTATAAATTTTTTATACTCGGGCATTGTTAACCCAATAATCCAATTCTACTATGTCTATACCTTCGCTTTTTGCTATTTCTTATGCTCCTGCACCATCTATTCCTTCTGACTTTTTAAAATAAACCTCTGTTTTCAGAACAGAATCGCCTATATCTTTTTCTGGTGGTTTATTGCAAATAAATCTTCTTTGATAGTTTAAAATTAGGGATGGAATTAGGAACTGTCTTAAAAAAGCGAATTCGCACATTGACAATACCTTCTGGCATCCTGTCAAAAATGAGTGAGAATTGGTATCCTAATTTCT
>NZ_JBAVFI010000560.1:0-2655 GCF_049588175.1 Mesobacillus sp. | reverse complement strand
CTCTTGTTCATGAGCGAGTCCTGGTATAAAAACGATGTGATTTCGGCGACTGTCGGCGTGTTCCTTGCGTTTATCTGTCTGGCATTTTTCGCATATTTCATACATAACGTGGCCACCTCCATCCAGGTCAGCAAGCTGATCCGCGAAATAACGGATGGAGCGTTACATTCCATCCGCCGGCAGGAAAAGGCGCTTGAAAGTGAATATATAAATGTTATAGAAGACAGGAAGGATGCAGAATTCGCATACGATCATATCAAAGATGTCAAAGGTAAAGGATATGGCTATGTACAGCTTCTCGATTATGAAGGGCTGACGAGTTATGCAGCGGAGCGGGATTTAGGGATTGAGGCGAATTTTCTTATTGGTGATTTTTTAACAGAAGAAAGCATTGTGTTCAGAGTCCATCATAATAAAGAAATCGAAGACAACCTGGAGGATACTCTCAATCAATTCCTCAGGCTGGGAAAAGAACGGTCATCCATCCAGGATCCTGAGTTTGCGCTTCAGAAAATCGTCGAGGTTGCCTTAAGGGCGATTTCACCCGCCATCAATGACCCAAACACAGCAAGGAATTGTGTATTGCATCTAGGCATGGCATTAGCCGATTTAAGCCGCATTCGTGCGAACGGGAGGTACGTCGCATACTATGATATTGATAAACAGCCACGAGTCATCAGGCTGCAAAAGAGAACAAAGGATATTCTTTATTTATCGTTTTATCAAATCGTACACTATGGAAAGCAGGACTTTTCTATCCTTCTGGCGCTCATTGATTCGTTTCTATTGATTGGAAAAAATGCAGACGAGACAGGCAAGAAGATGATCTGGGAAATCTTTATTTACAGCCTCGAGAAATTTAATTCGGAGGAATTAAAAGAACTGGATAAAATCTATTTAAATGAGAAGAAAAGTGAACTTTCGACACTTCTTGGAAAAGCGTTATAAGGCTTTTCCAAGAAGTGTATTTTTTTGTATTGATTCTGCTTTGCACCTTATTCGGGAAGTCTATGCAAATAATCCAATAATGAACCGTAAAATCGTAAGGCTGGTTTTTATCCTGAATAATGACAAAAATATCGAAAAGTCCCTTAATTCACCCATTATTATTCAAAATTCTAGTTCATTTGTAATAATCTCGTTGTGCCATTGCTATGTTATTTGATATGTTAATAATATACATCTGTTAAAAAGTATGGTTGTTCCAAGATTATGCTGCAAGCTTTCATTTGCTCTTTCTCTTGTATGGCAGTAATCTGCCTTTGAGAAGGTTTTAGAGTATTTGGAAAAAAAGAGACCAATACATACTAGGAAAATAATCTGCAGCTGGGCACATGGGGGAACTGTTAATGGGCAGTGATGGGAGAATTCATAAATACAATGCGTTTTATATTATTGTTTTTCTTCTGCTTGAAGAGTTGATTGATTGGGCCACTTCATTCTTTTTCTCCATAAGTGAAGTAATCGGAACTCTTATCGATATAGGTGTCACCTTTATTTTTATGACTTTAATCATCCGCTTGTTTAGAGGGATGGAACATACAGCTGAGGAATTGCAGGATAATAAGAAAAGGCTGAAAAGTATTTTTGATACTTTGGATGTCGCAATCTGGTCTCATGACTTGAAGACAGATACGCTCCTGATTACATCGGGAATAGAGAAATTATACGGGTATTCTTCAGAAGAGTTTTATAAAGACAGCACACTCTGGAAAAAGGTCATCCATCCTGAGGATCACCATGTATTAACGCAAAGGGAAACAGGGTTCTCACGAGGTGAAGCAGTTACTAGTATTTACAGGATTATCCGACCGGATGGCGAGGTCCGCTGGATTCAGGACAGGGGAATACCGGTGCTTGATGAAAACGGTGACTTTGTTGATTTTACGAGCGTGCTATTTGATATTACCGACCGCCAGGAAAGCGAAGGACGTTACCGAAGCCTTGTCGAGATGTCGCCTGATTTGATTGCAGTATACAGCAGGGGAAAACTTGATTACATCAATGAAGCGGGCTGCAAGCTCTTTAAAGCAGGCAGTCCTGCTGAGCTGGTAGGAAAGCCGATTTCCACTTTGATTCCGGCCGAGGTGATTTCCAAGATTAAAACTCGAGAATTGACGATTGATGAAAATTTCGAGGAGAAATTATGGTTCGAATTTAAGGCGACCCAGGTGGATGGGAAAGAAATTGATGTAGAGATGTCTGCGATGCCGATTTTATACGAAGGCAGGATGGCGGAACAGATCGTAGGCCGCGATCTCACTCAGCGTAAGAAAGCTGAAAAAACGATTAAATATATGGCTTATTATGATGTCCTCACCGGTCTTCCCAACAGGAATATGGTCAGGAAGCACCTGAACGCAGCTTTGAAAAATGGCGATCAAGAGCTAGCGGTATTATTTCTTGACCTTGACCGCTTCAAGATCATTAATGATACAAAGGGCCATCGGGTAGGTGACCTTTTATTGAAGGTAGTTGCCAGCAGGCTGAAAAATGCCGTGCAAGACAAAGGGCTTGTTTCACGGCAGGGCGGCGATGAATTCATTATTTTACTCAAAGGACTTAATAAAGCTCAAGTGATTGAAGTTGCGGAACGGATCTTAGGGGAATTTTCGGAGGGAATCGACGTCGAAAACCAGGAGTTCTTTGTTACCC
>NZ_JBAVFI010000559.1:0-11718 GCF_049588175.1 Mesobacillus sp. | reverse complement strand
GTGTTTACAGGAACTACCCATAATAGTAGTGATAAAAATAACAATAATAGCCATGATCGCTTGTCCATTTTCCCTTCCCCTTTCTTCAGGACTGTAAATATCATTTTACCAACATTTACCCTAGAGGATGATGTAATTCATTCGCAAAATAACAGCATCTTATGACATAAAATATGCTTCGTAGTTTCAATTTACCCTTAAAAAAATCGAACTAACGCAAAAGTCAAAAAAATTGTAATTAAAACGGATTTTTCGTCAATGCATCATTATTCCAGTTCCAACTTTTTCACTTTAATATTTGAATAAAAAAAACCCCCATAAGGAGGTTAATATCTTGCTGTTGTTACCGCGAAGTAAACAACGAACAGCAGTGCTATGGAAAGGACTATGATATATGTCAGGAATACCGGATTGCGAATATAGGCGTGTTCCTGGACGGCTCCTGGAATCTGTGAGTCCAGATTAGCATCTGTTCTTTTCTGTGCCTTGCCAAATGACCAGGTATAGAAAAGACCCGCAACAAGCACCCCGGCCCCCGCCAATAGCAACATTGTTGTAAAAAAGCTCATGTTAATCCCCCTTTGAGAAGGCTGTATATATATATAAAATGTGCTATTTCTCCATTGCTATTCGTCTCTTCTCTTGTCAAAATAACCCTTCTTTTTGAGACAGGTATGCTGAGCTTAAATCGACGAACAAAAATTCCGTTTCGTTTAATGGCAATGAAAACGTCCGAATTACCTCACCAGTTTCAATATCGCTGTACCGATCAGATAAAATCCCCTTTTTCCCGGTCCTCATCCGGATAATGTTTTCAAGGAAGTAGGGCCGCCAGCTCCAATTTTTATCCAGATATTCTGGCTGAAGCAACCATTTTTCCCCGGCTTTATATAAATTTGGAGACTTTTGAAAACCATCTTCATCACAAATGTACATTCTAAAAGCCTTCCCATCCAAGCTTTTACCAAGTGACATCAACAACTCACTGCTATTGTGGATTTTTTTATTACGGTTAATTAAATCCTGAAATTTTGAATTCAATGAACTTCTTAAGTCAAAGAAAGATTGCAGCCTTTTCTTTTCGGATAAAATAAAGCCATGAATTTCTTTTTTCAATTTCTCCTTCAAAATAGTCCGGCTGACTAACGCTTCATACGGTTTTTGAAGATAAAATCCCTGATAAAACCTGCCGCCGTTTTTCCAGGCAAATTGCAATTGATACGTCGTTTCAATATTTTCAAACAACAAAGTAGCACCAATTTTCCGGGCAAGAATCGATAAAGAATGAAGGACATCAAGGTAACCTGAGCCTGCTGAATTCGAACGCAATGAGGACATATCAATCTTAAGGATTTCAGGTTCAAGATCTGCGATCCGGTCAAGATGGTTGCTTTCGTTCCCAACCTTATCAATGGCAATTTTGATTCCATAAGATTTGTAATAACTTAATAAATGCTCAATATGGCTATGGCTATTTTCCTTTCCATATTTCCGATCAGATATTTCAAGGACGATTTGGTCAGGATGGATGCCTTTTTCTTTAAAACTAAGAATAAGCTGTAAAAATTGTTCTCCGTCATCAAGCATCAATAACTCGGCATCGCGGTTTACAAACCACATAACATCATCTTTCTCTGATAGCGAAGCGATTTCAAGCGCCTTTGTCAAAACCGTATTATCGACTTCAATTCGATACTCTTCAGGAATATTTTCATCTAGAAAAAAAGGACCCAAACTAACTGTTTCTTTCTCGCTTTTATATCTCCCTAAAATCTCATAGCCAACAATCCGATGCTCTTCCGCATTAAAAATAGGCTGAAAATAAGGAATGACATTGTTAAGGTCTGTCAAAATATCAAGCGCGTCCATAAATCAACTCCTCCCCCATCAGATAAGCACTCCAGTGATCGATTCGTTAATAAAATTAAAGCCAAAAATCATTCTAGTTTATGTAAAGCAAAAATTCATATTATTATCGAGGCATCGGTTAATTGGTTCCATTAATGTGATATGAATGATTTTACCATATTATGAGTAATCCATCAGTTACACTGTTTCCATTTTCCTCATGTTATAAAAGCACTCGATAAACTAAAACTAACATTAGAGCTTATGGAAGGATGATGACATGAAAGCATGGCATTTCATTGGCATTCTTCTTCCATTGCTTGGATGCAGCCACGGCTCGCCCGCCGAAAATGATGTGCAGACGCTAAATACTGAAGCGCCGAATGTTATTACAGACAGTCCAAAGCCAATTCAAAAGCTGGAAACCCAAAAAACATTAAAAGAAATAAACGTTAAGCAAGAAACGAAACATCAGCCACAAATTAAAGATAAAACGTTGATGAACGTTCCCTTAATTAACCAAAACCCTGAATTAAAGTATGGATGTGAAGTAACCAGCCTTGCGATGATGCTTAAATATGCTGGCGAAGACACAAATAAGATGAAATTATTCAGGGAACTAAAGAAAGATCCTGATCCGTTAAAAAAATCCTCAAGAGGAGATATTTTAAGCTGGGGCAATCCTGCTGAAGGTTTTGTAGGAGACATGACTGGAAGGAATGCAGGCTATGCTGTTTTTGAAAAACCAATGGTGGACTTAATCAATCGTTATCTTCCAGGCCGAGCGGTAAATTTGACCGGCAAAAATTTTGACGAAGTTCTCACACATGTTTCTGAGGGCTATCCAGTAGTAATCTGGACTACAGGTGATTATAGGATGCCAGATCGATGGGATTCATGGACACATGGCAATGAGGTCATAAAAACCCCGCTCGACTTGCATGCAGTCGTCCTGGTAGGGTATGAGGGAAATACTGTCTATTTAAACGACCCTTTATCTGGCAGGAAACAGGTCCCTGTAAATAAACAACGTTTTATTGGCACCTGGAAAGCCATGCAATCCAGAGCCGTTAGCTATAAATGATTAACATGATAAGGCTGGATAATCTTCCGGCCTTGTCTTTTTACTTAATCCTAATACAAAACTCTAATGAGAAATTTACTCTTAGTATTATACATTTCAATCATTTTTCTTGCCCTTTTTCACAAGCGATTCATGCAGCTTTGAAATCGAACGCACGATTGTCCTTTTTTTATTGAACCCTTTTGCCGATACTGATAGTCCATTAAATTCTGCCACCGCATTTCCCCATGTACCTAAATTGGAAAAACCGTAAATAAATACTTTAATATACCCATTTTTAGCTGGTATAAAAATCATCTCAATTCGCAAATCATAATCCTTCATAACACCATCACCTCTGATAAAATAAAGCTTCTATTGTTTTTTTCTTGGAAACTGACTTGCTTTATTTCCTTTCTCTTCCCTTCTCAGAGAAAATAAAAACCCTAGTATACCAGTCTTCGAGGTGATATTACCTAAAATGGTACTTCTATTTTCCAGTTTTGTTTGCTAGTATAATAGAGAAAATTTGGAGATAGGTTGGTAAAAATGAATGTCTGAAAAAGTGACTCGGAGGACGTTTATAAAGAGGACATTTGGTAGTTTCCTTGCTGTAGCCGCTTCTGGCACAGGGAGCTACTTCTATGCGCGTGAAGTGGAACCACGTATGCTTGATATAACAAGACACAAGATTAAAAATGTTCATTTGCCCGCTGGGTTTGACGGAGTCAAAATCATTCAATTCAGCGACACACATATTGGTTTCCAGTATACGATGGAACAACTTGAGAAATTAATCACAAAAATAAATAACATTAAACCGGACATCATTATTTTCACTGGAGATTTACTCGATGATCCCCGCCATTTCACAGAAATTAATACGATCATCTCCATACTAAGCAAGCTGAATGCGCCGCTCGGGAAGTTTGCTGTTTATGGGAACCATGATCATGGAGGTTATGGGTCGGATTTATATAAGCAAATCATGGAACAGTCTGGATTCAACCTTTTGTTAAATACATCTGCAGCTGTTAAGCTGCTTGATGGAAGTACACTCATGATTGCCGGGATTGACGATGCCATGCTTGGCAAACCTGATCTCGCCGCCGCGATGGGAGAAATTCCTCAAAATTCTTTCACCATCCTCTTATCTCATGCGCCAGATAAAGCAGATGAAGCCCAACGGTATCCCATTCAATTGCAGCTTAGCGGCCACAGCCATGGGGGGCAAATCCAAATCCCGTTTTACGGTCCATTGGTGACGCCGCCTTTCGCTGAAAAATACATTGAAGGCTTCTATACTATTGGAGATGAAAATGCATTGACGCTGTATGTGAATCGCGGGCTTGGAACGACCAGACTTCCATTCCGATTCTTGTCTCAGCCCGAACTGGCACTATTCACCCTATATCATGAAAAAACAAGCAGCTAATTAGCTGCTTGCTTATTGTTTTAAGATAAATTTTTCTTCTGCTTCTTGGACTCTTAACGGCTTAGCAAAATAAAATCCTTGCGCCTTTTCACAATCGGCGGCTATAAGGAAATCTACCTGGCTTTGTTCTTCGACACCCTCTGCCACGACTTCCATTCCCAGGCTTTTGCCTAAATGGATGATTGTCGTAATGATTGCAGCATCTTTATCATTATATTTGATGTCTCTGACAAAGCTTTGATCTATTTTTAGAACATCAATTGGAAACTGCTTTAAATAGCTTAAAGACGAATATCCTGTCCCAAAGTCATCTACTGAAATGGTAATCCCCAAATCTTTTAATTTCTTCAAGATAGGAATCGTTTCCTTCGTATCCTGCATTGCCCCTTCAGTAATTTCTATTTCTAGCAGGGATGGCTGTATCCGATATTGATCAATTGCATTCTTGATGATTCTAACAAGATCAAGCTGCAAAAATTGCTTTGGAGAGATATTGACAGCAATCCTGATAGGCTTGCCTGCCTTTTCATTCCACTCTTTAATTTGCCTGCACGCCCTATCAATGACCCAATTGCCTATCGGGATGATCAAACCGGTATCCTCGGCAAGCGGGATGAATTCAGCCGGAGAAATGAACCCCAACTCCTTGCTATTCCAGCGCAGCAATGCCTCAAAACTTTTTATTTCTTTCGTAAACAAGTTAATTTGCGGCTGAAAATATAATTCCAATTCCTCGCGTTCAATCGCCTTGCGCAAATGGGCTTCCAGAGCAATGACATTGATGCCTGTAGATTGCATGTCTGCACGATAATATTGATAATGTGCCTTCCCTTTTTCTTTCACACTATATAGGGCTTCATCTGCATTTTTTATTAAAGTTTCTGAATCTCTACCGTCATTTGGAAATATGCTGATGCCGATGCTTGGTGTAATATAGTATTCTTGTGAATTAAAATAAAAGGATTCCATGAACCGGGACAATACTTTTTGGGCAAATTCCCCGGCTGCCTGTCTGTCTGTATTCTCCAGGACAATCATAAATTCATCCCCGCCCTGGCGGTATACGGTGCAGTATTCTTTTTGAATTTCAACTAATCTATCAGCCACTTGCTTCAATATTTGGTCACCGACAATATGTCCAAGCGTATCATTCAAATACTTAAACCGATCTATATCGATAAAGAGAAGAGCAAATTCATCTTTTGTTCTTCTTTTCCTGTTCACCAAATCATCAAGCTGATCAAGGAGTGCACGTCTATTGCGCAAGCCAGTCAGCTGATCATGGAATGCCATGTATTTAATTAGTTCCGTACTTTTTGCCTGATCCGAAAGGTCACGGAGAATGACATACATTCCCTTTATTTCCGAATCGATAACGATTGGAATTGTTTTAAGATGAATCGTTAAATGCTGTCCCTTTCGATGAATGAATCGGCAATCAATTGATTCCATAGCGTTTCCTAGCTTGGTCTCTTCTATAATGCTGCTAAAGATTTGTACATCAGTTTCACATATCAAACTAAAAATCCTTTTGGATTTCAACTGTTTAACAGTATAGCCTGTAAGGATTTGTGCAGCTGGGTTTACGTCGAGGATTTTCCCTTTCAGGTCTATTGATAAAACAGCATCCAAGTTATGATCGATCAGTGAACGATACCTTTGTTCACTTTCTATCATTCTTTGCTTTTCCATAAAGTTTTCGGTAAAATCACGGGTCACAGCAACGACAAATTCAATATCGCTGTTTTCACCGTAAATTGGAGTAAGCAAGGTTTCACCCAGGACCTGCCGATCATGGTCAAGACTTACTTCATCGTAAAAAACAACAGCTTTCCCTGTCTCTACTGCCTTCTGATAATGCTTTTTCATTGGGTATGCTCGATGGAATGGCAATACTTCTTCCATTCTCTTACCTATGTCCTCTGGATCGATCCCAGCATGATACATACCGTTTTCATTGGCAAATATGTAACGGAAATGCTCTCCTTCTTCAACCCTCATAATAAAAACAAGATCTTTTACATGCTTAAAAATGATGTCTGAAATCATTGTTTCAATTTTTTTTGAAGTAGGATTAGTCCTTTTATATGTTAATCGTGCTTGCTTAGTCTGATTCATTTAACCATCCTCATTCCAGAAGTACAAAAGTACCTGCTCCATGTTTCTGAAATAGTGTTATATTCCTATTTTAACTTTAAAAATGAGGAAAAACGACAATAATTTTTAAATATTAAAAATTATTCGCCAAAAAAAGACATTCTAACACAATATACAGAATTAGTGAGTTATGAAACTCCAGCATAGACCCGGCATAAGCTGAGTTTAGAGGAGGAGATTCCATGCAACACATAGTGAAACCAGGCGAAACACTTGCCGTCATTGCCTCAAATTACCGGCGCAGCCTTAGGCAAGTTCTTTCAGCAAACCCCTCAATTACAAATCCAGCACTAATATACCCTGGACAACGAATCATCATTCCTGGGCTGCCTGATCCATATTCGGTTCCGTACTCTATAACTGTTTCATTAATGAATAAAAGACTGACATTATACAGATCTGGCCAAGTGATAAAAACATATCCTGTGGGAATTGGGAAAATGCTGACACAAACACCCGTTGGCGAATTTGTGATTGTTAATAGAGAACCAAATCCCGGAGGACCTTATGGAGTCATGTGGCTCTCGCTATCCAAATTGGGTTATGGGATTCACGGGACAAACAATCCCTCATCAATCGGCAAGGAAGTCTCCAAAGGATGCATCAGAATGCAAAACAGAGATGTCTTAGAGCTAGCCAGGCAGGTTCCAAATGGAACGAGAGTAACGATAATCAGATAAGCTGCTCTCCGTGCTACATGTGAATTGTATATATGGATAGGCTTTCATTTCTCAATTAAACAAATAAAGGGTATAATAAAATTATCTTGAAAAGAGAGCCTAAATGAAAGAAAGGAGCCTATCCATTGAATAATGAAAGAAACAAAATTCCCCAACTCCGTCCAACGATTGAGAACCTCTCACAAGCAATCTTCACTGTGAATCGTCATGCCAAAACTGCGCCAAACCCAAAATATTTATATCAGCTAAAACATGATGCAATTAAAAAGATGCTTAAGGAGGGGAAGGCTAAAAAAACGGGCCTTCATTTTTCCAACAACCCCAGGAACAGCCAGCAGCAATCAGATGTACTCGTCGTTTGCGGTGATTACACCTTTCATATTCCGCCAAGCAAACTTGATTTCGAACAGCTTCCCCATTTAGGAAAGCTTGATCAATCAGTAAGAAATCCAAAAGCCTTCATTTCATTAAACAACGCAAAAAAATTACTGGCGACATATACGGGATTAAAGGAAACCCAGGAACCTGTAGGCACAGGCAAAACGAGACAGTATGCAAAACCTGTTTTCAAGAAACTTGGAGAACGCTATCCATAAAGAAAGCTGAACGAGTCAGCTTTCTTTTTTTTGCTTCAAACGCATTGGAGGATTATTTGTGAAAATTGGATTTTACAAAACTAGCTCATCTATTTTTAGGACAAGATCACCAATGTCAGGTTTGCTTATTTGAGCATCGGCACCAACTACAGTTCCTTTATGCTTCAGTTCATTTGTGATTAAAGAAGAAAAGATTATGACAGGCAGTATTGATAGAACTGAATGCTCTTTGATTCTTTTGGTAAGGTGATGTCCATCCATCTGAGGCATTTCAATATCTGTGATCACCAGCTGCACTGCATCTCTGAAATCGTGGATATTTTCCGCTAAATGTTCAAGATAGGCAATTGCATCCTTTCCGTTTTCAAAAAACTCAAGATAATGGTAGCCTGCTTCAGACAAGGTGTCATGAAGCATTTTACGCAGCATGGCTGAATCTTCCGCAATCACAATCCTTTTATTTGATCTTTCCCTGGGTCCCAATTTCTTGACTTCACTCATTTTAATACCTGAATCAGGATTTATTTCCAGCAGGATTCTTTCAAAGTCCAGGAACAAAATCATTTGCCCTCCCAGTTTTATGACGCCGATTACTTGGCTATCAGCACCCTGGTATATTTCCGACGGTTTTTCAATCTGCCCCCAGGAAATGCGGTGTATCTGTGTTACGCTATGTACATGAAAAACGGTCTTCTGCTGGTTAAATTCTGCAACAATAAACTTATCAAGATGTGATTGGTCAGAACTCGGGAGACCAAGAGCAGCAGCAACATCCACTACTGGCAGCACTTCGCCACGCAACTCCATTATTCCCTCCACAAATGGGTGGGCATGAGGAATAGCAACAACTGGAACAGGATTGAGGATTTCTTTTACTTTCATCACATTTATGGCAAACTTATTTTCACCGATACTGAACTCTACAATTTCAAGCTCATTCGTACCGGCCTCTAATAAAATACTGCTATCGTTCATTTCATTCGTCCTTCCGATTTTGAAGTGAAACTATTTTGAAATACGTTTCATTATTCTTATTATCGGCTGTGAATTCAGAACTGTTTAGATTGAAAGTATTCCTGGCTGCAAACATAAAAAATGGCTTTTTAATATAAAACTTAAACAGCATGTTGGTTCCAAATAAAAAAGCAAACCGATAATCGGTTTGCCATCAGATTTTACGTTATTTTACGAGTGTTCTGCCGAGCGCCTCGTCTACTTGCTTTTGGTGGTGAAGATCATGTTGGATGAAATCCGTAACATATTCCTCAACCGTTAATGTATGCGTGGATATTTTGAAGGAAACAGCAAGCTTCTCACTGTTTGTTAGCTCTAGCAGTTCATGATAGCCTCTTCGTGTGTCAAGCAGCTCATCTAGGATTTGCTCTTTTGAAGTCATCTCAGCATACTCTCGGGCGCGGTCATTTACACTTTGGAAATCCGGATATGACGGTAGTTCAGCTCCTTCTTTAAAGAAAGGAAAGCGTTCTGCAAGCGAATATTTATCCCATAGCAATAGGTGTGCTACAACCGCAGCTACGGACCACTTTCCTTCGCTAAGAGGTTTGTGCCATTCGCCATCTTGTAATTCCCTTAATGAATCTGCCCATTGGTCAAAATCTCTATAATGCTGTTTCATTTGTTCTACATTCACTTTTCTGTCCCCTTCCTTGCTATTCATATTAAATAATATTCTCCAAAGTGGCTAAATAACCTTTTTATCATTTTTACACCTTTTCGCTTTAACATGATAAACTAGTGATATTCTATCGGAGGGATGATATTCGTGGAGCATTTAATAAACAAAAGGGTTAAAGAGATAGAAATTTCAGGCATCAGGAAGTTTTTCAACTTGGTTGCAGATGTTAAAGATATGGTGCAGTTAACCATTGGCCAGCCGGACTTTCCGACACCGGATCATGTAAAAGAAGCTGGTAAAAAAGCCATTGATAATAATTTCACTACATACACACATAACGCTGGTTTCCTTCAGCTAAGGCAAGCAGCGGCTAATTTTTACCAACAAAAGTATAGCGTTGATTATTCAGCCGAACACGAAACGATTATTACCGCAGGTGCCAGCGAGGCCATTGATATAACTTTCAGGACAATTCTTGAGGAAGGCTGCGAAGTGATCCTTCCTGCACCGGTTTACGTTGGATACGAGCCTATCATCAAGCTGTGCGGTGCGATTCCCGTGTATGCAGATATTAGGAAAAATCAATTCCGCATGACTGCTGAATTGATTGAAAGCCTGATTACCGAAAAAACGAGATGTATTGTTCTTCCATACCCTTCAAATCCGACTGGTGTAAGCCTAAACGAGACAGAACTTAAAGAGATTGCGCAGCTCGTTATTGATAAAGATATCTTCATTCTTGCTGATGAAATATATAGTGAGCTTGTTTATGAACAAAAGCATGTTTCAATCGCCCAATTTATCAAGGATAAAACGATTGTGATCAACGGGTTATCAAAGTCACACTCCATGACAGGCTGGAGAATTGGAATGCTTTTCGCTCCTGAATATTTAGCGAAGCATATTTTAAAAGTACATCAATACAATGTAACCTGCGCTACCTCCATTTCGCAAATGGCTGCATTGGAAGCTTTGACGAATGGGATCGATGACGCTGAGCCTATGAAGAAGGAGTATGCTTTAAGGCGGGATTATGTATACAACCGCCTGACTTCGATGAACCTTGATGTAATAAAGCCTGAAGGAGCTTTTTACTTTTTTGTAAAAATCCCTCGTGAAAACATATCTTCCTTTGATTTTTGCATGGAGCTTGTGGAAAAGTTTAAGCTTGCTGTTGTTCCCGGAAGTGCATTTTCTGAGCTTGGAGAGGGATATTTCCGATTATCGTACGCCTATTCAATGGATACGTTAAAAGAAGGATTAGACCGTCTTGAAAATTATTTGAACAGGTAAAATCATGTGGTTGCCAATAACTTTATTGTTGACCGAAATATTGAGATACGAACGAAATGAGTCACCAATAGCCATTTGATGACCGGAATCTTGAGAACCTTACAATCTGGGTCACCAATTACCTTAATTGGTAACCGGAATTCGGTGAAACTAACGGAATAAGTCTCAATAGCCTTAAATAGAAAAGCCGTTCCCCATCGGAACGGCTTTTTCCTTTTACCCTTTGTATTTTCCGTTGTTTTTCGGAGCTTTTTCTTTTTTTGCTTTATCCTTATGGATTTTGTTTGTTGCAGCACTTCCAATTTCATGCGAAAATTCCGAATCGATTACTGCAGAATCAAAACCCTTTTTATTTTTTTGCTGCGGATCATTCTTCTTTGTTCTTTTTGCCATAGCAATCCCCTCCTTTTGTTTTAGTATTTTACCTAAAGGGGAAGCTATGACTTGAAAATATTTAATGGATTTCTTATTGTTTCCAATACTTATACAGGGCCTGTGTACCGCTGTTTTCTTCACCTTTTTCTGCCAGCTGTTCATAGAGTGACAAAGCAAGTGATAAACCAGGTACATCCATATCCATCCGTTTTGCTTCGTCGAGGGCGATTTTCATATCCTTGATAAAATGCTTGATATAAAACCCAGGTTCAAAGTTTTCATCGATCATTCGAGGTGCCAGATTTGAAAGTGACCAGCTTCCAGCTGCCCCCGTAGAAATACTTTTTAATACAGTTTCGGGATCGAGGCCTGCTTTTTCAGCATAAATGATCGCTTCACAAACCCCGATCATATTTGAGGCAATGGCGATTTGATTGCACATTTTTGTATGCTGCCCTGCCCCTGCTTCCCCCTGGTGTACAATGTTCGTGCCAAGAATATTCAACAGCGGTTCAATTTCCAAAAATGCTTCACTGTCCCCTCCAACCATGATGGCGAGCTTGGCTTCCCGAGCACCAACATCTCCACCCGAAACAGGCGCATCGAGGGCATGAATCTCTTTCTCCTTGGCCTGC
>NZ_JBAVFI010000558.1:0-1537 GCF_049588175.1 Mesobacillus sp. | reverse complement strand
AAAAATGGCGATCAAGAGCTAGCGGTATTATTTCTTGACCTTGACCGCTTCAAAATCATTAATGATACAAAGGGTCATCGGGTTGGTGACCTTTTATTGAAGGTAGTTGCCAGCAGACTGAAAAATGCCGTGCAAGACAAAGGGCTTGTTTCGCGGCAGGGCGGCGATGAATTCATTATTTTACTCAAAGGACTTAATAAAGCTCAAGTGATTGAAGTTGCCGAACGGATCTTAGGAGAATTTTCGGAGGGAATCGACGTCGAAAACCAGGAGTTCTTTGTTACCCCGAGTATCGGGATCAGCATGGCTCCGGGAGACGGACAGGACGAGGAAACGCTGATCAAGCATGCAGATACTGCGATGTACCTTGCCAAAGAACGCGGTAAGAATAATTTTCAATTTTACACAAATCAGCTGCATGGTCTTTCTTCACGAAAAATGGAACTTGAGAACGGCCTAAGGAAAGCTCTGGAGCAGGACCAGCTAATGCTGCATTACCAGCCGCAGGTGAATCTGGAGACGGGGAAAATCATCGGGGTGGAGGCACTCGTCCGCTGGCAACATCCGGAAAATGGAATCATTTCTCCAGGAGAGTTCATTCCACTTGCTGAAGAAACCGGATTGATCGTACCGCTTGGAAAATGGGTATTGCAGAAGGCTTCTGCCCAAAATAAGGAGTGGCATGATAAAGGTTTCAGCTCGATCCCTATATCTGTGAATATCTCTGTGAGGCAGCTTCAGGAGGACAGGTTCATTGATACAGTAAAACAAATCCTTGACCAGACAGGATTGGATCCAAGCTATCTAGACCTTGAAATTACCGAAAGTATCATGCAAAACAGCGAAAATACAGCGATGATCTTGAACCAGTTAAAGGACCTTGGTGTCACGCTGGCAATCGATGATTTCGGAACAGGCTATTCTTCCTTAAGCTTATTGAAGCATCTGCCAATCGATAAAATTAAAATAGATAAATCCTTTGTTGATGACATTATCCATCACGCCAACCAGGGTGCAATGGTTAAGACCATCATAGACATGGGACACAACCTGCAATTTGATGTCATTGCTGAAGGTGTCGAGGAACAGGAACAAGTAGCATTTTTATTAAGAAATGGCTGTATGATCGGACAGGGATATCATTTCAGCAGGCCGCTGCCTCCGGATGCAATGGAGGATTTATTGAAAAAGAATATGGACCTGGAAGGCATTCTGCTATAGCAGGATGCTTTTTTAATTGGCTACGGAATGCTCGGCTGGATAAAAATAGGAACAACTGTGGTGCAATGCCCATTTGGGAACGAAACAAGGAGAATGATGCTCAACTGGTATTAAAGCTAATCCAACTGGTATTAAACTTCGCTCAACTGGTATTAGTCATCGGTGAATTCGCTTTGCCGCAGGAAGAAGTTAATCCAGTCATTGATGAACTGAGAAAAGGAAATATTGATATATCCGCATTCCACAATCACATGCTCTTCGAAGAACCGCGGACATGTACTTGCACTTTCAAGGGAAAGTCGATATGACACAGCAG
>NZ_JBAVFI010000557.1:0-12661 GCF_049588175.1 Mesobacillus sp. | reverse complement strand
GGGACAGATTGGTATGTTCCAGTTGCAGCTTTTTGTATACGGCCGTAAAAATGAACCATGCAAGGTTTGTGGCACCCCGCTGGAGAAAACAGTTGTTGGAGGCAGGGGAACACATTTTTGTCCAAGGTGCCAAAAGCTTTAAAAGTCTTTTAATAAGTTGTCCGGGTTAAGGCCGCGGCTCATGGGACCATGCGGAAAGCGAGTGCCTGGAGCGGAGAAACAACAGATTACTTTACCACATCCAATAAGTGAATAATGATTATTGATTCTCACCATAAATAGGCTCCTTCCATATACTAACGTAGCGATTGACAGGAAGGAGCTCCGTTTATGGCACAAACAATCTCTCTGCTTTTACTTGCATTCGCTGTCAGTCTTGACAGTTTTAGTGTTGGGTTTACTTATGGATTGCGAAAAATGAGAATACCACTGAAATCGATAGCGGTGATTGCAGTTTGTTCTGCAGTTGTCCTGATGGCTGCCATGGTTATCGGCCATTTTCTTGAGAGCTTTTTTTCCCCTCAGCTAGCCGAAAAGCTGGGTGGATCAGTTTTGATCGTTCTTGGAGGATGGGTTCTTTACCAATTTTTCCGTCCGGACAAAACAGAATTGCTCAGCCACGAAAAAATCATTCTTAATTTTGAGATTCAATCGCTTGGGATTGTCATCAACATACTGAAAAAGCCAATGACGGCCGATTTTGACCGTTCGGGTACAATCAATGGCATTGAAGCGGTGATGCTTGGGCTTGCCTTGTCCCTTGATGCATTTGGAGCCGGGATCGGGGCGGCAATGCTTGGCTTCTCACCAGGTTATTTGGCTTTGACAGCGGCCTGTATGAGTTCATTACTGGTATATGCCGGCATGAAACTAGGCAGTCGTTTTTCTGAAATTGGCTGGATGCAGAAGTTTTCCTTTGTCCCAGGGATACTATTGATCATAATTGGGGTGCTGAAGCTTTAGCAGCCCGATGAAAGGATACAAAGAGAATGTCATTAGTTATTGGATTAACCGGAGGTATAGCAAGCGGGAAAAGCACGGTATCCGCCATGTTTGTTGACATGGGGATTACGGTGATTGATGCAGATATAGAGGCAAGGCTTGCTGTTGATATAGGAGAAAAAGCATACAATGATATTGTCAGCCACTTTGGGGAATCAATATTAGCTGAAGATGGCGCGATCAATCGCCAGAGGTTAGGTTCAATTATTTTTAATGATGAAGAAAAAAGAAATCTGCTTAATTCAATCGTCCATCCTGCAGTAAGAGAAAGGATGGCGCAAAAGAGGCAGACTGCTGAAGCAGCAAATGAAAAAGCGATTGTCATGGATATTCCTCTGCTTTTTGAAAGCAAGCTCACGAACCTTGTTGAAAAAATCATTCTTGTTTATGTAGATGAAGAAACCCAGCTGGAAAGACTAATGAAACGAAATGGGTTTTCCGATGCAGAAGCTTTATCAAGGATAAAATCCCAAATGCCATTGAAGGATAAAGTAAAACGAGCGGATGCAGTTATTGATAATTGTGGAAGCATTGAACATACAAAAACCCAGTTGATGGATATTTTAAAAGAGTGGGGAATATTATAGAGCCTTAATGGCTCTTTTTTTTGTAGTTTTTTATTGAAACAATCAAAATATGGTTTTAGTTGTCAGAATTATTTTAAATTAAAAATGTGTGCATTTAATCAGCACAAATAAATTTTAATATGTTATACTAATACCATACAAAGGGGTTATTAAGTATAACACTAATTCGGAAGGGGCCGTACAATGAAGGCGAGAATAGCGATAAACGGTTTTGGGAGAATTGGCAGAATGGTTTTCAGAAGAGCCATTCTTGAAGACAATCTTGAGGTTGTAGCAATCAATGCGAGCTATCCAGCTGAAACTCTGGCGCATTTAATTAAATATGATTCAACACATGGTCAATTTGCAGGTGAAGTCATTCCTGCGGATGATCATTTGCTCGTGAACGGGAAAACTGTAAAATTATTAAGCAACCGAAATCCTGCTGAGCTTCCATGGAATGAAATGAAGATTGATATTGTGATAGAAGCAACAGGAAAATTCAATTCACGAGACAAGGCTGCGCTCCACCTTGATGCTGGTGCAAAGAAGGTCATTTTGACAGCACCTGGTACGAATGAGGATATCACTATTGTGATGGGAGTAAATGAAAGCGCATTAAATATTGAAAAACACGATGTGATTTCCAATGCGTCATGTACGACCAACTGCCTTGCTCCAGTGGCAAAAGTACTCGATGATACTTTTGGCATCGAAAATGGTTTGATGACTACTGTGCATGCATATACTAATGACCAGAATAACATCGACAACCCACATAAGGATTTGCGCAGGGCACGTTCTTGCGGCCAATCGATTATTCCTACTTCAACGGGAGCCGCTAAGGCTTTATCTCTTGTGCTTCCTCAGCTAAAAGGCAAGCTGCATGGTATGGCATTAAGAGTTCCGACTCCAAACGTTTCACTTGTAGACCTTGTTGTCGACTTGAAACGGGAAGTAACGATTGATGAGATCAACGATGCATTTTACTCAGCTTCAAAAGGGAATCTTAACGGAATCCTCGATATTACAACAGAGCCTCTAGTGTCCATTGACTTTAACACGAATGAACACTCAGCAATTGTGGATGGACTGTCAACTATGGTGATCGGCGCAAATAAAGTTAAAGTACTTGCATGGTATGACAATGAATGGGGCTACTCAAGCAGGGTTGTTGACCTAACGAAGTATGTAGCTTATGTTATGTTAAATTCTGTTTCTGTAAAAGTTGGATAAAAAATGCAAATAAGCTTGCCTGCCACGGCAAGCTTATTTATTTTTGCTGTTGTTGGATTCCTTTGAAGCCTATTAACCTAGTATCTATGAAACTGTGCAAATGAATCGTGAAAAATCACGAGAAATATTTTGTTTTCATGTGTTGCAAAAAAAATATAAAGGAAGTATACTAGTCATCGTGAACTTCTTAATAACGGTACCAATTGGCTACTTAAAGGGTTAGGACCTCTCTGGACTAACTTTCCCCCGTGGTAGTTAAGATACCATTGAAACTAAGGATTCATTCTAATAATGTTAGAGGGGGAAATTGAATATGGAAACAATGGGTCGTCATGTAATTTCTGAACTTTGGGGTTGCGATTTTGAAAAATTAAATAATATGGATTATATTGAACAAACTTTCGTTTCAGCTGCTTTGAAATCTGGTGCTGAAATCCGCGAAGTGGCATTTCACAAATTTGCGCCACAAGGTGTAAGCGGAGTTGTCATTATTTCTGAATCTCATTTAACTATTCACAGCTTCCCAGAACATGGATACGCCAGCATTGATGTTTATACTTGCGGCGATCTAAATCCTAATATTGCAGCTGACTATATTGCAGAAGCTCTTGGCGCTCAAACACGCGAAAATATCGAACTTCCGCGCGGCATGGGTCCAGTGCAAGTGAAACAAGCACAAGCTAAAGCACTATAATTAAAATATTGAATGATAACAAGAGGTGTAGCGATACACCTCTTTTTTAATTTTTATCAAAATACGGTACACTGTAACTATATTAATTATGCGGGAGGACCTTTAATGTCTTTTTTTAAAGCCCTTACAGGACGTTACCAAAAATTTACTGGAACCAGTGAAAGTCATCGGGATGAGCAATTAAGAACTCGTTATTATAAGGCTAATTTTAATCAGATGTTCCAATCAGTTGAAGAATTGCTGAAAGCTGACCCATCATGCAGGATTACTAGCGTTTCAAAGGAACATGGCGAAGTTTCTGCGGAAATTAACAGAAAGGTGCCTTCATTTTTGACCGTTACGGTTGTAACGACTAAGCCTTTTGAAACCGCAGTCGACCTGCATATTTCAACTGAGCGCTTCTCTCCTGCAGGAATTAATCCCACACTGAAAAATGAATTGGTGCTTTTTTATCAAAAACTTGATCGGACACATACATATATTGGCTCGGGCATTAATGGAAATGCATAGTTCCTCTTGTCCAGATACTTACTTTTTTATAAGATAATAGTTAAGAATAAATAAAAAGCGGAAGCGCCTGCATTGTGAGGTTTTTCCATCACTCATTATTTCAAAATATTCGGAGCTGATCGAAATGAAATGTCCAACTTGCCAAAATAATTCTACCAGGGTCCTTGATTCAAGGCCTGTGGATGATAGCCGATCAATTCGACGCAGACGTGAATGTGAAGAATGTGGATTTCGTTTTACCACGTTTGAAAAAGTTGAAGAGATTCCCCTGATCGTAGTCAAAAAAGAAGGCACACGTGAAGAATTCAATCGAGAAAAACTTCTGCGCGGATTAATTAAAGCTTGTGAAAAACGACCAGTGGCTTTGAAAGAACTCGAGGATCTTGCTTCTGAGGTTGAGAAAGAACTACGCAGCCAGGGTGTATCTGAAATAAAGAGCGACGCAGTTGGGGAAATGGTGATGGATCGGCTGGCTAAGGTCGATGAGGTAGCCTATGTCCGATTCGCATCCGTATACCGCCAATTTAAGGATATAAATGTTTTTATCGATGAGCTTAAAGAATTATTGAAGAAAGAACAATCTTGAAGTAATAAAACTTTTGGAGTTACTTGAAGTGTCTTAGGAAATCAAGATTTTTTATAGTCTAGAGGAAAATCAGGTGAATTCTACGATCCTTTCAGAAATCTTGAAAAGTCTTGAAGTTCTGAGTAACCTCAAAAAATCATGAAGGAGCTGAAGGGAACTTCAGCTTTTTTTATAGAACATGTTTCAGAGGAGGGGATTTAGGATGGCGCAGCATTGGCAGGAAACATTGCCTGTAGATCAATATATAGTAGCTTCGGGAGGTCTGTTGCATGATTATGATCGCAAGGTTTTGACGTTTTTGTATCAGCCTTTGATCGGTCCTGCGTGCTTAAGTCTTTTCATGACCCTGTGGGCTGAACTTGAAGAAAACCGCTTATGGTCTGAACCTGTGACGCATCATAACTTAATGAGCATTATGGATATGAATTTGAAGGACATCTACCATGCCCGGCAGAAGCTTGAGGGGATGGGACTGCTTAAGACTTTTGTTAAAAATGGAGAAGATGGACGTTCCTTTATCTATGAATTGCAGCCTCCGCTCACTCCGGAACAATTTTTTCTGGATGGGATGTTAAATGTTTATCTATATCGCAAGGTAGGCAAGAATCAGTTTTCGCGGCTGAAGCGATTTTTTAGTGATAAGACGATTGGTGCGGATCCACAATATGCTGAAATTACTAAAGCGTTTCAGGATGTTTTTCTGTCTGTGCCACCCGAAGCTCTTAAGCACAATCCAGAATCCGCGATCGACCTTAAGGTTGAGGACGGGAATTCGTTTATCGGCAGGGCAGAAGCATCCAAAATCCAGATAGATTCTGATGAATTCAACTTTGATTTGCTTTTGGGTGGACTTAAAGAGTCTCTCATTCCAAAAAAGGCTTTTACATCTAGAGTTAAAGAGGCGATCAGCAACCTTGGCTTCCTATACGGAATAGACGCTTTAAAGATGAAAAATATTGTGTTAAGCGCAGTGAATGCAGATAACGAAATTGATATCGACGAATTACGTAAGGCGGCACGGGATTGGTATCAATTTGAATATCAGGACCAGCTGCCTGCGCTGCTGGATCGTGTGCAGCCTGCTCACCAAAAAGCTGGTATAGCAAAACCGAACACAAAGGAAGAGGAATTGATCCTCTACTTTGAAAGGATATCCCCACGTCAGCTGTTGATCGATTATTCTGGCGGAGCTGAACCTTCCAAATCCGATTTGCAAATCATTGAAGAAGTAATGTTCAATCAAAAACTGCTGCCGGGTGTGGTGAATGTTTTAGTTGATTATGTTATGCTCAAAACGGATAAGAAACTAGCTAAGGGTTATATCGAAAAAATAGCCAGCCACTGGTCCCGGAAGAAAATTTCAACTGTTAAAGAAGCGATGCAGCTGGCTAAGAATGAACACCGTCAGTACCTTGAATGGGCGGATGGCAAGAAGACCCCAGCTTCACAGGGGAAACGTAAGCCTGTCCGGAAGGAAGTTTTACCGGATTGGTTCGAGAAAAAGAGTGAAGGTGAACAAGTTCAGCCAACAGGTGCGGCTGGTCATGATCCTGACTTTGAAATAGAGAAGAAAAAGCTCGAAGAAGAACTTAAGAAATTCAAATCTGGGAGGTGACTCAGGTGCAAAATATAAATGAAACATTGAAAAAGCTGGCAAACAACCAGAATTTCCAGACTCGCTATGAAGCCATCAGGCGAGAGGTAATGCAAGACAAACATATAAAAGCATTCCTTGACCAGAATGCAGATAGTATCACTCGTGAAATGCTTGACAGGAGCATGGCGAAACTACATGAGTTTACTACCCAGAGTAAAAGCTGCGAGGATTGTCCAAGTCTTTCAGCATGCCAAAATATGATTAAGGGCTATGAACCTGAGTTGTTTATTAAAGGAAATTATATTGACATTAAATATGACCGCTGCAAGAAAAAAATCATGCATGATGAACAGCAAAAGCATGCCCGCCTGATCAGCAGCATCTACGTACCTAAGGAAATCCTTAAGGCTTCCTTTGGCGATATTGAGCTCGATGACCAGGGGAGATTCAAGGCAATAAAAATGGCCAAGGATTTCGTCGAGAACTATACTCCAGGTGAGAAGCGAAAGGGATTACTCCTGCATGGACCTTTTGGAACCGGCAAGTCATATCTTCTAGGTGCGATTGCAAATGAACTTGCACAGAAACAGGTCAGTTCGCTAATCGTCTACGTTCCGGAGTTTTTCCGTGAAATGAAAAATGCAATCGGTGACCATACCGTTAATGACAAGCTTGAAGCGATTAAAAAAGCGAATGTACTCATGCTCGATGATATCGGAGCCGAAACAATGAGCAGCTGGGCACGCGATGAAATTCTCGGGACTATTCTCCAATTCCGCATGCTTGAGAACCTGCCGACCTTCTTTACATCGAATTTTGACCTGAAAGGGCTGGAACATCATCTGACACACAGCCAGCGGGGAGAAGAAGAGCAGTTGAAGGCAGCGAGAATCATGGAACGAATCAAGTATCTTGCTGACCCTGTTAAAGTGGAAGGGAAAAATCGAAGAATATAATAAAATGCCACAGCCTATTGCTGTGGCATTATTTTTTTTGCATTGATAATCAGGCACCAGAATACTTCTAAATTGTCCAAGTCCCCCATATATATAATCAGGGATTATTTATAAAGGGGGGATATGGTTGATTGAAATCATCTTCCAAAAAAAGCAGGATGCCTGGAGCTTGTATCAGCATTTAATTGCCAGGCTTGCTTCTTGGCCGGAAACGGATTCAATTCTTCTAAATGAAGATCGAAATAGAGTGCAAATACCCACTCAATTATATATAGAGGGAATACTTCAGGAACTAAAAAGGAGTTTTTACGATTTCATCATCTTGACGAAACGAGAGGAATGGTTCAGGACCATACTGGCGGAATCTTATCTATTTACTGAAGTTGAAGAGCAAGACCAAATCATTGAAATTATTTATTCTGTTCTCGAAGGTGACCGAGAGGAGCTAGCCCCATTCATGGAAGGGGTCGAAGAAAATGGTCTCATTGAAAAGGCTGTGAATGAAATTTTTAATGAGAAAATCTCTTTCTCTTTTGATTCGTTTGTGAAGTTCAGATTGAAGGCTTATGGGGAACAGCTCTCTCAGTGGGTGGAGATTGCGATTGATGAGTATAAAATGGAACAAGAATACCAGGTATTCGTTCATACACTCAGAAGCTTTCTTTCTGACCGGAAACCACAGCTGGCACATTTGTACCTCATTATTGATGAAAATATGTCATTTTACGACCAGTATTTTATTGAAATAAAGAGGAGCGAACTGTTCAAAGCGATTGATCGTAAATTGCTTGTCAATCACCCAGTCTATGTAGACTCCGGCACGATTGCTCCTCTTTTGTCGATTGCTCCAAAAAACATCTACTTATACACAGACGATGCACAGCAGCCCCTGGTGCGGACAATTATTAATATTTTTGAAGAGCGTGTGAAAATCAGCCCCATTTCTGCTTTTTGTTTGGACAAAGAAAACTTTTTAAGCGAGGACAGTGAAAATATACGTTAGCCCACTTGATTTTCAAAACATTACAAACTATAATTACGTACATACTAAATGAATCAAGTCATTGTGATGATGAGGACATGGGCTTTCTTGAAAGGTTTCCAGAGAGGGAAGGCAAGGCTGAAAACTTCCTAACACTTATAGATTGCTTACCACCTTTGAACTCCAGTTATGAACGCCTTTTGGCAAGTATTGACTGGCGGCAGCTGCCGTTATCTCAACCAGAGTCATTCTGTCGCTTTTTTGCGTAAGAATGTAAAATTGGGTGGAACCACGTGTAATCAAACTCGTCCCTGTTTCAGGGACGGGTTTTTTTTATTTTTGCGCAAGTTTTTGCGCCAATTCATTTAAGGAGGAAAAGCCAATGGCAGACATGTTAAAGATTTCGTTTCCAGATGGAGCAGTGAAGGAGTTTCCGGCAGGAACAACAACTGAAGACATTGCTAGCGCAATCAGCCCGGGCCTTAAGAAAAAAGCCATTGCCGGTATGGTGAATGGCAAGCCGTATGATCTCCGCAGACCAATCGAGGAAGATGCATCAATCGAAATCGTTACTCCCGATCATCGTGAAGCTCTTGAAATTCTGCGTCACAGTTCAGCGCATTTAATGGCACAGGCAATAAAGCGTCTTTATAAAAATGTTAAACTAGGGGTAGGACCAGTAATTGAAGGCGGCTTCTACTACGATATTGATATGGAAGAATCATTGACTCCGGAAGATTTACCGGCGATTGAAAAAGAAATGAACAAAATCATCAATGAAAATATTGATATTGTTCGTAAAGAGGTCAGCCGTGAAGAGGCTGTACAATTTTTCAAGGAAATCGGTGATGAATACAAGCTTGAATTGATTGAAGCGATTCCGGCCGATGAAAAAGTGACTCTTTATGAGCAAGGAGATTTTGTTGATCTGTGCCGCGGCGTGCATGTTCCTTCAACAGGAAAGCTGAAAGAATTCAAATTGCTCAGCATTGCTGGTGCATATTGGCGCGGAGACAGCGACAACAAGATGCTGCAACGCATATACGGTACAGCTTTCTTCAAAAAGGAAGATCTTAAAGAACATTTAAGGCTGCTTGAAGAAGCGAAAGAGCGTGATCACCGCAAACTTGGTAAAGAACTTAACTTATTTACAAACTCACAAAAGGTTGGCCAGGGACTTCCGCTTTGGCTACCAAAAGGCGCGACAATCCGCCGTATTATCGAGCGTTACATTGTCGATAAAGAAGTTAGCCTTGGATATGACCATGTTTACACTCCAGTAATGGGCAGTGTTGATCTATATAAAACTTCTGGACACTGGGATCACTATCAGGAAAACATGTTCCCGGTCATGGAAATGGAAAACGAACAGCTCGTTTTAAGGCCAATGAACTGTCCGCACCACATGATGGTGTACAAAAATAGCATCCATAGCTACAGAGAGCTTCCAATAAGGATTGCCGAGCTAGGAACAATGCACCGTTATGAAATGTCAGGCGCTCTAGCAGGCTTGCAGCGTGTTCGCGGGATGACTCTTAATGACGCTCATATCTTTGTCCGTCCAGACCAGATCAAGGAAGAGTTCAAACGAGTAGTCCAGCTTGTCCTTGAGGTATACAAGGATTTTGACATGAACGATTACTCTTTCCGTCTTTCTTACCGCGACCCTGAGGATAAGGAAAAATACTTCGATGACGACCAAATGTGGGAAAAAGCTCAATCGATGTTAAAAGAAGCGATGGATGAGATGGGTCTTGATTATTTCGAGGCTGAAGGCGAAGCGGCATTCTACGGCCCTAAGCTTGACATCCAGGTCAAGACTGCGCTTGGCAAAGAGGAAACACTTTCAACTGTTCAGCTTGATTTCTTGCTTCCTGAGCGCTTCGATTTAACTTATATTGGAGAAGATGGCAAACACCATCGTCCAGTCGTTATTCACCGCGGTGTTGTATCAACTATGGAAAGATTCGTTGCCTTCCTGATCGAGGAGTACAAGGGAGCATTCCCAACATGGCTTGCTCCAGTCCAGGCACAAGTCATTCCAGTTTCTCCAGCTGTACATTATGACTATGCTCGCGAGATTCAGGAAAAGCTTAAAGCAGAAGGATTCCGTGTTGAAATTGACGGCCGTGACGAGAAAATCGGCTATAAAATCCGTGAAGCACAAATGCAGAAAATCCCTTATATGCTTGTTGTCGGTGACAATGAAGTGGCTGATAAGGCAGTCAACGTCCGTAAATACGGCGAACAAAAATCAGAAACTATTTCATTCGATGAATTCCTGGATACTTTCAGGAAGGAAGCGAAGAAGTAAAAAAATTGAGAGAAGCCAATGGCTTCTCTCAATTTATTATTCAAGAGGTTTTAAACAAGATGGACAGAGGTTCTTTTTGTATTCGCGCTGTAATTTCTTGCCGCAGTACCTGCATGATTTGAGCAGCGATGGCTTATTGTCGATATCATTTGAAAAGCCATAGCCCGTCCTGAAAAATTTCAATGCACTGCCAGCGAGAAGGCCAGTGATCACACCTGTAACAATGATTGCTACTAGCAAAACTGCACCAGCTTTCCTATTAGTATTTAATAAAATTATACCAAAACAGAAAGATTTTTTTGTGATGATAAATTATTTTTTAATAAAAAGTATTGCAGGCTGTATTTCTATTTGATACAATACTCTACGTTGCAGTTAACGCAAGTAGTAATCGTTTGACACATCTTTTTCTTTGTGTTATATTAGCAAAAGTGAACTGAATACTAGTTTTAGGAAAGAAGAAGCACCCGCTTCTCACCTGGCTGACTCAATGCTGTTGGCAGGTAATACGTAAACGTCTAATTATTTTGTTTTCGTAAGTGTGGGTGTTGTCGCCTGCGCTTTTTTTATTGCAAAATAAAAATGGACATATCGTATGTCATTGTGTGAGCAAGATATGGGTTTCGGCCCGCAACGGACTTCTTCACCCTGACAATGTATTCGATAAAACCCTGGAGGTGGCTAATTATTAGCAAAGACGCGATGTTACTAAACGAGGGAATCCGTGCTCGCGAAATTCGTCTTATCGATCAAAATGGCGAGCAATTAGGAATTAAAACCAAAACTGAAGCGCTTGAAATCGCAGCGCGCGTTAATCTTGATCTTGTACTTGTTGCACCGAATGCGAAACCTCCTGTAGGCCGTATCATGGACTACGGAAAATTCAAATTCGAACAGCAAAAGAAAGACAAAGAAGCACGTAAGAACCAAAAGATCATCACAACCAAAGAAGTACGTCTTAGCCCAACGATTGATGAGCATGACTTTAATACAAAGCTTCGCAATGCTATCAAGTTCTTGGAAAAAGGCGATAAAGTTAAAGCATCAATTCGTTTTAAAGGACGTGCTATAACTCATAAGGAAATCGGCCAGCGTGTATTAGATCGCTTTTCTGAAGCTTGCAAGGAAGTAGCGACGATCGAATCTCATCCAAAAATGGATGGACGCAGCATGTTCCTGGTCTTAGCACCTAAAACTGAAAAGTAACGAGGAGGAAGTCCCTATGCCAAAAATGAAAACTCACCGCGGCACTGCCAAGCGTTTCAAGAAAACTGGAACTGGCAAGCTTAAGCGCTCACACGCTTACACAAGCCACTTATTTGCTAACAAATCTACAAAAGCTAAGCGTAAGCTTCGCAAATCTGCAATCGTTTCTAAAGGCGATTTCAAACGCATTCGTCATATGTTGGACAACATTAAGTAAAAATCGAGCGATCGATTTATATAGGAGGGAAATTACATGCCACGTGTAAAAGGCGGTACAGTTACGCGCAAGCGTCGTAAAAAAGTCATCAAATTAGCAAAAGGTTATTACGGTTCCAAACATACATTATACAAAGTTGCTAACCAGCAGGTTATGAAATCCCTAATGTATGCATTCCGCGACCGTCGCCAGAAGAAGCGCGACTTCCGCAAACTTTGGATTGCTCGTATCAACGCAGCAGCTCGCATGAACGGTCTTTCATACAGCCGTTTAATGCACGGCTTAAAGCTTGCTGGTATCGAAGTAAACCGCAAGATGCTTGCTGAACTTGCAGTAAGCGATGCTAACGCATTCGCTCAACTTGCAGAAACAGCAAAAAGCCAATTCAACAAGTAATTGACTTATAAGAAACCATTCTCATATGAGGATGGTTTTTTCTTGTCTAAAAAAGTCCTTTGATTTGTGCTAATGTCTGTGGGATATGCCTAAATTACTAAGCATGATTTCTAAGAAGTCTAATAAAGTTTCATCGCGGCCCGCTAATCATTAGGGACGGGTCATAAGAAGACTTATAACGACCACTCGCGATACAGAAATCCAGATGAATGGTCATAAGAAGGCTTATAACGACCACTCGCGATAGCGAAATCCAGATGAATGGTCATAAGGAGGCTTATAACGACCATTCGCGATACCGGAATCCAGATGAATGGTCATAAGAAGGCTTATAACGACCACTCGCGATAGCGAAATCCAGATGAATGGTCATAAGAAGGCTTATAACGACCACTCGCG
>NZ_JBAVFI010000556.1:0-3185 GCF_049588175.1 Mesobacillus sp. | reverse complement strand
CCTTTTTTTACGGTAAAAGAAAGGGAAGATAAGGCTATCTTCCGCTCATAATGTTTTGATATTTGGTTTAGATTAATAATTTCCTTTTGTAAAGCCATTTGTTCCACCTACTTGATGATCTTTAGTTCCCTTGCAACCTTTTCAATTGCTTCATAGTTCTCATTCTTCGTCTCTATGAATTTATCCGTCTGCAAAAGCTTCATAATTTCATTATCTTCAGACTTCATTGAAAGAATGGCTTCTTTTATTTTATCCTTCGTTTCCTTATCAACTTTATTGACAGTCCAGTTATAATCCAAGTATTCAGGTGTTGTATAGAATACCTTCACCTTTGATTCATCAACCTTGCCTTCTTTTACTGCCGCTTCCCAAACCGAGATATTCAATGCGCCTGTCTGGAACGCCCCTGATTCAACAAGCTTGTAAGTTTTATCGTGTGATCCAGAGTAGTTTGGAACTCCATCAAGATCCTTATCAGGGTTAATGCCCGCCTCCATCATGAAATAACGAGGCATCAAGTGGCCTGAAGTAGAACTTTCACTGCCAAATGTAAAGGATTTTCCTTTTAAATCTTCAAGGCTATTTATATCGAGCTCGCTTTGGGCAATAAAAACAGATTTGAATTTTTCATCAATCGGCCTTTGGGCAAATGCTTCCGCTCCAGGAACCAGACTTCTAGCCTGCACACCTGTAAGTCCGCCAAACCACGCCAGCTGGATTTCACCGCGTTCAAAAGCAGTCACGAGTGCTGAATAATCAACAGAAGGGACGTATTCAACCTTCAAACCAGTTTTTTCTCCTAAATCCTTCGCAAAGTCCTCCATGCTCCTGTTCAAGTCAGCAGCATTCTGATCCGGAATCGCACCTATTTTAATGGTTTCCGTTTCTTTCTTAGTTTGAGCATTTTCGTCATTATCACCTGAACAACCAGTCAAGGCAAAAATCACCATTAAACTAATTAACATCATTAATTTCTTCATTAAGAAATCACCTTTTCATAAATAAATTTTATAGACTCTATAAAATTTATCAATAACGATGAAATAACTCAATACTTTTTATGAAAATTCCTTTTAATCTTTCCGATAAGCAAATAAATATGCCATGTGATCAAAATCCACTCCGTTTTGAAAAAAAATGGAGCCTAGCCAAGTATATGAACGAGACCCATCTTGATTTTGAAAAAGGGAGCATAGAATCCCAATATGTAACCGAAATCCATTTTTCTTAAAAAAACGAGCACCAATAAAAACAATCAATTATCCAATGCTAGAAGTAAACAATAATAAAACCTGCTGGCAAAACCAGCAGGCTTAAACAATATCTATAATTCGGATTTTCCAGCCCATTCCTCTACATTCCAAACCTTCGTTACCCAATCTTCATAGAAATCAGGTTCGTGGCTTACAAGGACAATCGTACCTTTATAGGCTTGTAATGCACGCTTTAATTCTGCTTTTGCCGTAATATCAAGGTGGTTTGTAGGCTCGTCAAACAGCAGCCAGTTGCTTTCATGCATAAGGAGCTTTGTCAAACGGACCTTAGCTTGTTCTCCACCGCTAAGCTGATTAAGCGGACGTGAAATATGTTCATTTTTCAGACCGCTGCGTGCAAGTGCGGCGCGTACCTGGTGCTGATCCAGGCTAGGGAACTCACTCCACAGATCATCGATAGGGGTAATGTTCGCCGCTTTTACTTCCTGCTCAAAGTATGAAGGGAACAGGAAGTCTCCACGCTCGATTTTCCCGCTAAGTGCAGGTATTTTTCCAAGCATTGTTTTTAATAATGTGGATTTACCAACACCATTCATGCCGACAATTGCAATTTTTTCGCCGCGTTCAATTGTTACTGACAATTTTGGCATAAGCGGGTGTGTATAGCCGATTTCGAAGTCCTTGCCTTCAAAAACATAACGGCTGCTTGCCCGTGATTCTTTAAAGTCGAAAGTAGGCTTAAGGGCTGTTTCTGGGCGGTCAATTCGCTCCAGCCGCTCAAGCTGCTTCTGACGGCTCTTCGCACGCCCTGTAGTGGAATAACGAGCTTTGTTTTTCGCGATGAAATCTTCTTGTTTCTTAATGAACTCCTGCTGTTTCTCGTAAGCATTTATATGTTGATTCTTATTGAGTTCTGCTAATTCAAGAAATTTTTCATAAGTAGCTGTATAACGCGTCAGCTTAGAAAATTCAAGTTGGAAAATAACATTGGATACCTGGTTCATGAATTCAGTATCGTGGGAAATCAGAATGAAAGCATATGGGTATTCTTTAAGATATCTTGTCAGCCAATTGATGTGTTCCACATCAAGATAGTTCGTTGGCTCATCCAATAAAAGAACTTTTGGTTTTTCCAGCAATAGCTTGGCAAGCAGCACCTTTGTACGTTGGCCACCACTTAACGCAGAGACATCACGGTCGATTCCGATTGCGTCTAAACCAAGACCGCGGGCTGCTTCCTCAACTTCAATATCGAGCGAATAGAATCCGCCTGCATCCAAGGCGTCCTGGACTTCAGCCATTTGTTCGAGCAACACTTCTAGTTCCTCAGGGGAAGCGTCAGCCATCTTGCCAGTCACTTCATTCAATTCTTCTTCCTTTTTAAATAGAGGAAGGAAAGCATCCCTCAATACGTCACGAATCGATTTTCCCGGAGTCAGTACAGTATGCTGGTCCAAGTATCCGTATTCCACACCTGGTGTCCATTCAACTTTTCCAGAATCATGGATCAATTGGCCGGTGATAATATTCATTAATGTTGATTTACCGACACCATTTGCACCGACCAAACCAACATGATCCTCAGCTAAAAGGCGGAAAGAGACATCTTTAAATAGGGTACGATCCCCAAAAGTGTGACTCAAATTTTCTACATTCAATAAACTCATGATAAAGTCCTCGCTTCAATCTATTTTTAATGGCATTAATTTAACAATCACATTCCTTAATCATACTAAAATCTCCGACTTAAGACTAGTTTTTTATAAGGAGGAAGATATGGAAACGAATCTTAACAGTTTGAAAAGTATAAATGATACGATGATGGAGATTGTTAATCCCACTAAGAGTTTTCCTTATTGTTTCAATAGATATTTAAATGCGAATCGATAAAATGCAAAAGTTGATAAAATTTCCTGTAAAACCCTAGGTCCTTCTTCTTACCTTATCCGTTTAGTAAAAGCCTGAAAGGGT
>NZ_JBAVFI010000555.1:0-2402 GCF_049588175.1 Mesobacillus sp. | reverse complement strand
CAGCTCGGCTTGCCCATATTGCTCTATCTTGGTTTGCAGTTCAAACGCTTTGGCTTCTTTTTCATGAAGCAATTCCTTTGCATTTGGAATCATTACTGCTGAGACTATCTTTTGTGCGTGCTTGTTTTGCAGGAAAGTAAGCTTGGTAGTCTGTTCGTCCATCTCTCTCTGATACTTTTGTTGCATCATCTTGTTTTCATCGAGAATAGGCTGAAGCTGGCTGATCAGTTCCTGTTTCAAATGCTGAAGTGCTTCTTGTGCCATTTTTTTATCTGTATCATTCAGTTTTAGCTGGTCCGCTTTTTGCCAAATGAAATGTCTCCGGCCATATAGCCACTTAAGAAATGATTCAAGCCTGTTATGATGAATGGTTGATTTTTCTTTCAACTCACTTCTCAATCCCTCTAAAAATTGGTCAATTTCGAGAGCTGTCGTAACAACGGGAGGCATGTTTTTCAATTGTTCCTGAAGCTTGGAGTACTTCACCTTCTCCCCCAAAAGCTTCTCAAGATATGAAATCGCAGAATTTAATTTCTCATTATATTCCTTTAACTTATCCAGCTGGTTGCTTCTTTCGCGAAGAGGATCGAGCTTTGCGATTAATGACTGCACTTGTAGAGAACGGGTCAGGTTCTGTTCCAGAATGATCCACTTTAAACTGTCGAATTTTTTGGCAGCAGCTATTCTTTCTGTTAGGGTATCCTGCTGTTTCCTGGCCACTTTCCATGTCTCACATTCAGCAGAAGCCTTGTCTATAGTTTGTTTCAGTTCATTCATTTCGTCTTCCAGCACCTGAAGGGCTACACTGTCTTGCAGCCGTACAATCTCTTGCTGGTTGGCTTCTAACTCTTTTTTGATAAAGTCAGGATCTGGCTCTTCGATCAAAAACGTTTCGTCTTGATCGATGGTTTCATTTAACAAACGCAGGGATTGTTCGGTTTTCTGTAAAAGCTGCTGAACTACTTGCCCCTCTTGTTCAACCTCATGAATGTTCTTTTTATGCTTTTCAATTACGGACAGAACTTCATTATACTGCTGCTGTGCTTTCTTCTTTGCTTCAAGATCCGCTTCCAATTGCGCAAGCTGTTGCTGGAGGCTCTCTTGTGCCTGTTCATTCGCCGTCCATTCCGTTTCTATTTCGGTTTCCCGTTGGTTTCGAGCTTCGATTTGGCTGGAGACTTCCTGCAGCGTATGGTCTTTCCAATACTGTCCGATGTTCTCCTCGATGAACTTTTTACCCTCTTCTTCTATGCTTTCCGTCCGCCCCACTCTGAGGATTCGGATATCCTTAGTTGCCAGCAATCGGCCGAGCGCATTGTCGACCGCTAAATTCGACTGCGACGCAACTAGAGTTCGCAGCCCCGCCTTCGCATTTTGCAGACAGATTTCAGAAATAACGGTTGTTTTTCCTGTTCCTGGAGGCCCTTGGATGACGTATAAGTCTTCAGCAGACATAGCGCCTTTGACAGCTGCCTGCTGGAACTCGTTCAATCGATTGTGAAACTGCAGCTTCACCTGAGAATTGACCTCTTTTACCGGCGGCTTATTTTCAAATAACAGGCGTTCCAGTTCAGGATTCGCAGCCAAACCGTTTTCCAATTGCTTAAACCCTTGCCGAAGTCTTTTCAACTGGCTTAAGGTTGCAAAATTGCTAAAGATGACTTCCTTAGGATGTACATCAAGCCGCTGCCTGCGGGCCTGAGCTTCCATATAACTGGGTATTTCCACCTCAACCGTTGAAGCCGAACGATTCGCTTTCAGAACTTTGCCGATCTCCTGGTCCATTCCCTTTAGCTTGACGCTCATATCCTTGAGTGACTTCCATTCCTTTTCATTCAGCTCACAGCCTGTTATTTTTACCCGACTGAAATCTTCATTGAATAAAAGAGTGGAATAGCGGGAGGTTATATCAGGAATATCTGCGGACTGCTCCTGAATTTTCAGGTAGCCTTCCCAACTCGCAATACGCTTTTTTACATACATAGAACTTTCCTGGGCAACCGGCATGTTGTGAATTAAGTTCAGTAACCCAAACGGTAACTGTCCATTCCCTTGAACATTTAAGTCAAAAGTAAGATCTGCCGAAAGGCGCCAATTAGATGTCAATGGGATATGTGCCGGTCTCGTCGTTACATTAGTAGCAACAAACCCATCCTCTTTTACCAAACAATGTAAAACGACAACAAACCTACCGCATGTCTCTGCCAGTCTTTCGTTTCTTTCAATGTCAAAAAACAAGGCAGTCGAAATAAGACCATCTGCCGATTGCGGATACTTTTCTATATAAACATAAAACGATTTCTCCAATAAAAAAAACGATCGCTCATCCAACCCAGCCTCTCGCATTTTACTCTTTGCCTTATTGGTCAAAGCTATCGGACAACGATATGCCTTATTTTGAG
>NZ_JBAVFI010000554.1:0-1876 GCF_049588175.1 Mesobacillus sp. | reverse complement strand
TCAACTTCAGGAAGCCTTGAATACACACAAGAAGATACAAACCCAGCTCACTGGGCTCAGGCACAGTGTTATGCATATATGTACCTGCAGGACCATGACATGGAAACCATTGATATACAGCTCACATATGTCCAAAAAACCTCAGGAGAAATAAAGAAATTCAAAAGGACGAGATCACGTACAGAGCTTGAGAATTTCATGATGTATCTTATTTCGACTTATGCACCATACGCTAAATTGCTCCATGACCACCAGTTTTCCCGTGATTTAAGCATAAAAGAATTAAAATTCCCCTTTAAAGAGTACCGCAATGGCCAGCGGCAGCTTGCAGGCTCTGTCTATAAGACTATTTTAGATGGACAGACCTTGTTTGCCAGTGCGCCAACAGGTATTGGGAAAACGATATCCACTATTTTTCCATCTGTAAAAGCGATCGGAGAAGGGATTTTGCAAAAGATTTTTTATTTGACCGCAAAGACAACCACCAGGCAGACTGGCGAGGAAGCGTTCAAGCTGATGGCGGATCAAGGTCTTCAAATGAATGTTGTGACCATTACTGCAAAGGACAAGGTTTGCTTCACGGCAGAAGGAAAATGCAGCAAGGAATTTTGTGAATTTGCTGATGGCTATTACGATCGAATCAATGGTGCTATCTTAGATATCCTAGGTAATGAAAAGGCGCTCGACAGGGCTTGTATTGAAAGGTATGCATTAAAACACAAGGTATGCCCGTTTGAATTTTCTCTTGACCTGGCCTATTCGGCAGATGCGATCATTTGTGATTTTAATTATATTTTTGACCCAAAGGTTTCGCTCAAACGGCTGTTCGATGACCAGAAAAAGCAGACAGTCTTGCTTGTAGATGAAGCACATAACCTCGTTGACCGGGGCAGAGATATGTATTCATCCGCAATCGAGAAGATTCATTTTTTGGAGCTAAAACGACAGTATAAAACGAAAAACAAAGCAATATTTAAAAGTTCAAAAGACATTAATGATTTCTTTATAAAAATTAGAAAACAGGCACAACCTGCAAAAACAATCATATTCACGGAAGTTATCGAGGAATTCAACAAGTTAATTGAACTATTCGCCGAGCATGCGGAAAAAGAATTGCTGCAAGGAATTGATGGAGACTCAGCACATCTTTTAGATACCTATTTTTCTGCGCAAAACTGGCTTCGTATCAGCAAGCTGTTTGATGACCACTATGTCCTTTACGCCGAAATCGATCGTAATGAAGTTGTTATCAAGCAGTTTTGCCTTGACCCTTCTCACTTAATAAGGCAAGCTGGGAAACATTTTAAGGCAAGGGTATTCTTCTCAGCCACGTTAAGTCCAATGGCATACTATAAGGATATGCTCGGAGGGCAAGCAGAAAATTATGTTGCCTTCATTCCCTCGCCGTTTTCAAAGGACCAGACAGAGATAGCCATCCAGCCATTATCTACTAGATACCATGACAGGGAGAATTCAATCCAGCCGATCGTTCACACGCTTTTACAAACAGTAAAAAGCAAACCGGGGAATTATTTGATCTTCTTCCCATCTTATCAGTATCTTAATTCTATCATGGAAGAATGGAGCATGCATTCGGGTGATATCCATACCATTGTCCAGGGAACCGGAATGGACGAAGGTCAACGCACGGCTTTCATCGATACATTTCAGGCTGATAAAAGTGGCACGCTTGTAGGCTTTGCTGTACTTGGGGGCATATTCTCAGAAGGAATCGATCTGAAGGGTGACCGACTGAACGGAGTCATCGTAGTTGGAGTAGGACTTCCGCAGATAGGTTTCGAACGAGATCTGATCAAGCAGCATTTTTCACGCTCAGGTAAAAATGGATATGATTATGCTTATGTGTATCCAGGAC
>NZ_JBAVFI010000553.1:0-1656 GCF_049588175.1 Mesobacillus sp. | reverse complement strand
ATAATCAACAATACAACTAATCGATTAATTGGTGATATTTATTTAAAAAGGGAAAATTGCACTTTTGGGATTGGATACACTATAAGTCCATTTCACGCTAAGCAAGGCTATGCATATGAAGTACTTGTCGCAATTATAGCCTGGCTCAAGCAAAAAGGTTGTATCAGAATAAATGCGGGCGTTTCACCTGAAAATCTTGCTTCAATAAACTTACTCAAAAAGCTAAAATTTACTTTTCTTTCTTCAGATGAAGGAGAACATATATATATATTGGATTTGTAAAAGATATGAACTAATTCTCAATGATCAATTCGCTTAAAAGAAAATAATAATATGTTTAAAAAGATTTTTCTTGTGAAGTGATTCACTTAAACTATCGGGTGCTTTAATCCAGGAAGGATTTTTTGTTCAATAAGGGTTTTATTATATAGGTGGGTAAAAATCCTGTTGTTAAGTAACGGAGACAAGTTTATATTTTCCAATAAGCTTAGCTGAATAAGCATTCGGATTAACAAAGATAAATTCAGTTTTCAAAGGAGATTTAGTGTGAATAAAGGATGCTTCAATCAAAATTTTAATGAAAAAATAATATAAACAAAAATAAAATAAAGAGGAGATAAAAGAAATGCTTTTATCTGATTTAACTTATGAACAATACAAATCATTGAATGAGGATAGTAGTTTCTGGTTTAGTAAAATGACGGGAATTATTAAAAAGGAAAACTTACCTGCAGGGCTCTTGACTCGCTTTTCTTACGGTTCAAATATTGTGTATAGTTATAATAGTGAGATGGTAATTAAACTATTTCCTAGTTATTTTAAAAATCAATTTGATCGTGAAGTTGAGGTGTTAAAAAATATAGAAAGCTATATAACAATAGTTGAAACACCGAGGATACTCTCTATTGGTTCATATGAAGGGTGGAATTACCTTGTTATGAATGAACTAAAAGGAACGTTGCTAATTGATTTATGGGACAACCTTACAATGGAAGAAAAGAAAGAATTTAGTATAGATTTGGGTAAGGTAATGCGAGAGTTTCATTCCATCCCAATTGATATCTTTGATAAAATTGATGTGGACTGGTCATTTTTTATAAAGAATCAATATCTTAATATGAAAGCTAATCAAAAAAAGTTCAATTTACCTCAAAAACTTTGGGATGATTTAGAAGAGTATGTTGATGAATCTTATATAAATTTCAACCCTAAACTTAATATGTTAACTGGAGAATTCACCCCATTTAATTTACTCTTTATTAGGGAGAATAATAAATGGAAGTTGACTGGGGTTATAGATTTTGCCGATAGTTTTTTAGGTGATAATGAATATGATTTGCTAGGTCCAATCCTTTTTATTTTTAATGGAAATAAGGAAACTACAAAGTCGTTCTTAATCAGCTATGGCTTTAAACAAGAGGAGCTTAATGATACGCTTCGAAAAAAGCTTATGATTTATGCTATTCTTCATCGATTTAGTAATATAAATTACTATGTCTCTAGGAATACTAAAGCAAGTAATTGTGAAGGGTTAGAAGATCTATCAAATCACCTCTTTAATTTTTAAAGTATATTGAAGATGAATGGTAATAAACAATTTTTATGTACGATAGAAATTTCGAAATTTCAAGCATATTTTAAATTAATTGAATGGAA
>NZ_JBAVFI010000552.1:0-1628 GCF_049588175.1 Mesobacillus sp. | reverse complement strand
ATTAAGTTGTTCTTCCTGGATATTTTCATGATGATTTCAGTTATTGTAGTGTTATGAATTTAATGAACCCCATTACTAGGATTCCAAGAACCCTGCTCTTTTCGAATATGGACTATTTGGCCAATATGATAGGTTGTGTGAATCGTTAAATGGGTAAGCTCTGCGGCCCATTGCTGCAGCCTGTCTTCCTGCGAGTCTTTTACAGAAATGATCCATTCAGACATGATGTGGTCAATCGTTTCTACAGTTGATTGCCAGCTCCTATGGGCATTTTCAGTAAAGGTATCATCATTGCTTTCAACCCCTTTAGGATTGGTAATCCCGTTAAAGCGGTTTAAATATCTCTTATTATAGTAAATTAAATGATTTACGATTTCGTGGATGCTATTGGCCGAGTTCTTCGTTTTTTCTGATGCCTGTTCTGCAGTTAGTCCTCTGAGAGCACTTTGGAGTGAAACAAACCATGTATCATGGTCATGGCAAGCTTTCAATTGAGCTACAAGAATTTCTTTACAGTTCATACAGATATCGCCGTCCTTCATATTGAATTTAGTAATTTCATCTTACCCTGGTAGCTAAAATAGCCGCAGTCGTTGAAGTCAGATAAATTTCGGTGGAAGATAAACATGGATGATTCAGCCAGAACTCGCGAACGGGATCATGTATCCCCCGCCATTCCTCCGGCCAGTGCTCTTCAGGTGTAAAATCATCCATAAATAACAGTCCGCCTATCTCTAAAATCTCAATAAGCTTATCCCCTTCTACAGATTTTACGATAGCCGCATCCGCGAAAATAAACTGAAACGGACCATTTTCACTGATTTCTTTCCAATCCCCATTAACAAACTCCGCTTGTGGATGCCTAATATGCTTTTTTACTGAATCAACTCTTTTTATATCAATATCTATTGATATAAATCGAACTCCTGGCGCTATAGAGGATAGTATCCACGAGCTTCCTACTCCAAGCCCGGTTCCTACCTCAAGGATTTTCCCTTCTTTCACCTGCCCGACCAAAACCCTTAATAATCTTCCTGCTTCATCGGTACACGAATGATTGAAATCGCTTCGATCTGCTAATGACTTGGCGACCTGAACTACATCAGGATAAAATGTATTTGAAAGATATTTACGCACCGCTATTAAGACCACCCTTTTACTTTTCATGACCAACTCTAACCTAATCTCATCCATCTTCAGAACAAGTTTCAATTCATCATTTCCTCAAAGATCCATTTTCGCAACAGCCATATATGCCGAAGGGTTCAATTCATCACTTTCAATCACTAATGCTGTCAGTCCATGTTCTGTTTTCGTTTCATGCCACTCATCTTTATCCCAGAACACCGCCACACCTGGTTCCACTTTGTAAAATTCCTTGGATTCGCTGCAAACATATCCTTCTCCGCTCAGTATCAGGAGGAGCTGAGGTTTTGTAGCCTGATGGTAGCCGATAAGGCCATTTTCATCCAAATGCATAACTCCAATTGAGGTAGGAGTTTGATTCCTTGCTATTCGAGACATGATAAAATCTGAATTGTACATTGTAATATGCATACCTGTTACTTTTCGAAAATCATAAAATTCCATTCGGGACCTCCAAACAACCTAATTCGTTTTGCTTCTTG
>NZ_JBAVFI010000551.1:0-14626 GCF_049588175.1 Mesobacillus sp. | reverse complement strand
GCACTCGACTCCTCCGAAAATGCTAACGCATTTCCATCGTACGTGGGCAGATTCAAGGAAGCCGTTCAAAGTCCTGCCAGATCAGCGGCCAAGGCGAGTCCCCGCAGGAGCAAAATGACGAGGTGGTTCACCGGACGCCCTGCAGAAAGCGAGCCAGGAGCGGATATCAACTGTCAAGGTTACACAGTCAAGTTCTAAAAAAAGGATAAACAAAACTCAATTAGGTTTATTAATCCCCCAAAAAGGGTATATAAAATAGATTTTATGTTTAATAAGTGGAAATTGGCAATCATTTTTGCAATTAACTTAAGCCTGGTTATCATAATTTCAATAGTCACCTACTTCCACATTCTTTCCTAGATTTAGGTTAAGTTATCTGCTGAACGGGTATCTTAAAACGCCAATGCCACAGACCTCTTTACCTACTAGTATTGTTTGAGAGTCGCCTCAAGAGAAAGGCTAAATAATTAGTTGGAATGAAAACGTTATCATTTCAATAATATTTTTACTGCTATTACTCTCTTTCATCCAAGAAATTTCAGCACTTCCTCTAAAAAATCATTATTCTCTTTTCAAAAATAGTAAACTTTCCTTCAACATAATTCGCGTAATTGGAAGATTTAGTACATTAAAGCGCTACCAATTGTCTGTGTTTGTCGATATTTAAATATTATTAAGAATTATTGTCGAAATATTAAAAAAATGTTTACAAGGATTTTGCCCTGCTAACTAGAATACTACTGAAAAAGGTGTTTCTTTAAAAGTAAGCATGTTTTAACAAAGGCAGGTGGAAGGTTTTGGTAATCAATCCTACAGAGTTTGAATTGCATCTATTCCATGAAGGCACTCTGTACCAGAGTTACAATTTATTTGGTGCACATGTCATTAAAAATGAATCAGAAACATATACTCGATTTTGTGTGTGGGCTCCAAACGCCATGGCTGTGAGTCTGGCAGGGGATTTTAATCAATGGGATGGAAACGGTTTTGTTTTGCACAAAGTGAATAATGAAGGTGTATGGCAGATTGCTCTAGAGGGAGATCTCTCTGGGACGATTTATAAGTATGAGATCACGACACAGACAGGTGAGAGGATTTTAAAGGCAGATCCATATGCATTCTTTTCAGAGCTTAGGCCGAATACAGCTTCGATTGTTTTTCCTCTCGAAGGTTATAACTGGAATGACGATAAATGGCTGCAGAAGCGGGAGAGGAAGACCAGCCTGGATGAACCTATGTATATCTATGAGCTGCATGCAGGTTCATGGAAAAAGGCGTCAGATGGCTCATTCCTTACATACCGTGAACTGGCTGATGAGCTGATTCCTTATATTTTAACTCATGGATACACACATATTGAATTATTGCCGCTAACTGAGCATCCGCTCGATATCTCCTGGGGCTATCAATCTACCGGTTACTTTTCTGTTACCAGCAGATATGGTACCCCGCATGATCTTATGTATTTCGTTGATGTCTGCCATCAAAACGGAATTGGAGTAATCCTTGACTGGATTCCAGGACATTTTTGTAAGGATGCGCACGGGCTGTACCTGTTTGATGGCAGCTATGTTTTTGAATATCAATCTGAAAATGATCGTGAAAATCGTGTCTGGGGAACGGCCAATTTTGACTTGGGAAAAACAGAGGTCCAAAGCTTCCTGATTTCTAGTGCTTTATTCTGGCTTGAAAAATATCATATTGATGGCTTTAGGGTGGATGCCGTGGCCAATATCATATACTGGCCAAATTCGGTTCAGGCAGCTAATCCCAACGGAGTGGCGTTTTTAAAGAAGCTGAATAAGGCTGTAAAGGATTACGATCATGCCGCGTTGATGATTGCTGAGGATTCGACTGATTGGCCTCAGGTGACAGCTCCTGTGGAGTATGGAGGGCTTGGTTTTACATACAAGTGGAACATGGGATGGATGAATGACACATTAAAGTATATGGAGACAGAATCGCATGAAAGGAAGCATATACATGATAAAGTAACTTTTTCTCTCCTATATGCCTTTTCTGAGAACTTTGTTCTTCCTTTTTCACATGATGAAGTTGTCCATGGCAAAAAGTCATTGCTTGATAAAATGCCAGGAGATTACTGGCAAAAATTCGCGCAGCTCAGATTATTGCTTGGCTACTTGGCAGCCCATCCTGGCAAAAAGCTGACCTTCATGGGAACAGAGTTCGGACAGTTCTCAGAATGGAAAGACCAGGAGCAGTTGGACTGGAACCTGCTCGATTATGAAATGCATCAAAAAGTGAACATTTATGTGAAGGAGTTAATGAAACTCTACAAACGTTCAAAGCCATTATATGAAGTGGACCAGAGCTATGAAGGGTTTGAATGGATCGATGCTGATAATCATGAACAGTCGATTTTTTCCTTTATACGAAAAGGAAAGAACCCTGAAGAAATCCTTGTGATTGTCTGCAATTTTACTGAAAAAGTATACAGCGATTACAAGATCGGCGTACCAAGACTAGGTGAGTACCGCGAAATATTAAATAGCGATGCCCAGCCATATGGGGGTTCTGGTTTTATCAATAAAAAGGTGATTGAAGCGAAAGAAATAGCCTTCCATGGAAGGCCATATTCTTTAGAAATGAATATTTCTCCATTCGGAATTTCGATTTTACGTCCTGTTATCAAAAGAAAGGGGAGAAACAATCATGCAAAAGAAGAAATGCGTAGCAATGCTGTTGGCAGGAGGAAAAGGAAGCCGTCTGCACTCATTGACAAAGAACCTAGCTAAACCAGCTGTCCCTTTTGGCGGCAAATATCGGATCATTGATTTTCCTCTAAGCAACTGCACGAATTCTGGCATCTATACTGTCGGTGTCCTGACACAATACCAGCCACTTTTGCTCAATTCTTATATAGGAATCGGAAGTGCCTGGGACCTTGACAGAAAGGATGGCGGTGTAACCGTGCTGCCGCCATATGCGGAAACATCCGAGGTGAAATGGTATTCTGGGACCGCTAGCGCGATCTATCAAAATTTGAATTATCTTAATCAATATGACCCAGAATATGTCCTGATTCTTTCTGGCGACCATATTTATAAAATGAATTATGAACTGATGCTTGATTATCATATCGAAAAGGGTGCAGATGCTACCATTTCTGTAATTGAGGTACCGTGGGAGGAAACAAATCGTTTTGGCATCATGAACACCGATTCTGAGTTGAAAATTACTGAATTTGAAGAAAAACCTGAAGATGCGAAAAATAATCTTGCTTCAATGGGTATTTATATTTTTAAATGGAGCCTTTTAAGGGAATATCTGATAAGGGATGATCAAAATCCTGATTCAAGCCATGACTTTGGCAAGGACATCATTCCTTTAATGTTAAAAGAAGAAAAGAAACTTCTTGCTTATCCATTTAAAGGCTATTGGAAGGATGTAGGAACTGTTCAAAGCCTGTGGGAAGCGAATATGGATTTATTGGACCGGAACTGCGAATTGAACCTGTTTGATCAGTCATGGCGAATCTATTCGGTAAACCCTAACCAGCCTCCGCAATATATTTGTCCTGAAGGCGAAGTGACAGACTCTCTTGTCAATGAGGGCTGTAAGATTGAAGGGGAAGTATCCAAGTCGGTAGTCTTTCAGGGAGTGACAGTAAGGAAGGGTGCTGTAGTAAAGGAATCGGTGATTATGCCAGATGCTGTAATCGGACTTAATTGCAGGATTGAAAAAGCCATTGTATCCCCGGGAGTTCACGTGCCTGATGGAACAATTATTGGACCAGGACTTGATAGCAATGAAATCACTTTAGTATCGGAAGAGACAATCGGAGAATTGCAGTCCAATTGATCCGATTACGGGAGGAAAGAGAAATGAACAAACAATTATTGGGAGTAATAGACGCAACAACAGTTCACGACGATCTCCATGAACTGGCTCTCCACCGATCGGTTGCAGCCATACCATTTGGCGGGCGATATCGTCTGATCGATTTCATCCTGTCCAATATGGTGAATTCAGGCATCAATAGCGTGGCGATTTTTCCAAAATTCCAGTACAGATCGCTAATGGACCATTTAGGATCAGGCAAGAACTGGGATTTAAACCGCAAAAGGGATGGCTTGTTTTTCTTCCCTACACCTAATCTGGATCAGCCCTATCATCCAGGAATAGGGTCGCTAGATCATTTTGCCGACAATATCCACTTTTTCGAACGCAGTACGCAGGAGTATGCTTTAATCTCCAATTCGTATACTGTTTTTAATATGGACTTTCAGCCATTGCTTGACTGGCATCTAAAATCGGGTTGTGATATTACTGAAGTGCAGAAGGACGGAGCTTCGCTTGGCATATACCTCGTTAAGAAAACCCTTCTGATGGACTTGATTGCAACACGAAATGAAACAGGGTATTCAACTATGAGAGATGTCGTCACGGATATCGATAGCCAGTTTAAGCTTTGCTATTATCAATGTGATGGGTATGCACTAATGGTAGATACAATTGAGAAGTATTATACTGCCAGCATGGATTTGCTGAATCCAGAAGTATGGAAGCAGCTATTTCCTAAAGAGCGGCCAATATTAACAAAGGTCAAGGATGAGCCTCCAACCCGCTATGAAAAAGAGGCATCTGTCCGGAACTCTATGGTAGCAAACGGCGGGCTGATTGAAGGGACAGTGGAGAACAGCATCATCGCAAGGGGAGTCAAAATCGGGAAAAATACAGTTATCCGTAACTGTATCATCATGCAAAAAACGCAAATTAAGGAGAACTGTATTTTGGAATCTGTTATTGTCGATAAAGATGCACGCATTGAAGCAGGTACGGTCATTACAGCGCCAGAAGGTTCACCAGCTGTCATCCGCAAGGGTACGGTTCAGGGAGTGAGGACTGGATCGTGAAAGTATTGTTTGCAGTATCGGAGTGCGTCCCATTCATCAAGTCTGGCGGTTTGGCAGATGTTGCCGGATCTCTGCCAAAGGAATTAAAAAAGCTGGGGGCAGATGTAAGGGTGATTTTGCCGAAGTACGGGATGATTTCGGAAAAATTCCGCTCTGAAATGAAGCGAGTGAAAGAGTATAGCGTGCAGGTAGGCTGGCGCTCGCAATATTGCGGAATTGAAACTCTGGTATATGAGGGAGTTACCTTTTACTTTGTTGACAATGAATATTACTTCAAGCGGGATTCGCTTTATGGCCATTATGATGATGGTGAACGTTTTTCCTTTTTTAATCGCGCTGTGCTCGATTTTATCACTGAAGTTGAATTTTACCCTGATGTCATTCATTGCCATGACTGGCACACCGGGATGATCCCATTTTTATTGAGGACAGAATACTATAAGAAGCCTGGCTATGGATTAATCCGTTCGGTATTCACGATTCATAACCTTCAGTTCCAGGGCATTTTCCCACGTGAAATTCTCGGCGACTTGCTGCACATTGACAGCCGTTATTTCAATGATGCTCAGCTCGAATTTTTCGGCAACGCCAATTTTATGAAGGCAGCTTTGATTTCAGCTGACCATATTACAACTGTCAGCCCGACTTACAGGGATGAAATTCAGACAGCTTATTATGGAGAAAAGCTTGATGGTATTCTGAGAAAGAGAAGTGAAGACCTGACAGGGATTTTGAACGGAATTGATCATGATTTGTATGATCCAAAAACATATGCTGGTCTTGCCTGCAAATTCAGTCCGGAATCATATGAAATGCGAGTCGAAAATAAGCTCGAGATCCAGCGATTTTTTGGATTGCCGGAAAGCAGGGAGATACCAGTTGCAGCGATGATAACCCGATTAACCAAACAGAAGGGCCTTGACCTTGTCACGGGAGTATTCCATGAAATCATGGCGACTGGTATACAGCTAGTTGTACTCGGTACAGGGGACCCTGAATTTGAACAATTCTTCAGGGATATGTCAGCGCAGTACCCTGAACAGTGCAGGGCATTTATTGGTTTTGATGAAAATTTGGCACATCAGATTTATGCTGGAGCTGATTTGTTCCTCATGCCTTCACAATTTGAACCTTGCGGGCTAAGCCAAATGATTGCGATGCGTTATGGAGCAGTTCCTCTAGTCCGGGAAACAGGCGGACTGAACGACACTGTCCAGCCATATAATGAGTTTAATGGTGAGGGGAACGGATTTACATTCAAATATTTCAATGCCCATGACATGCTGTTTACAATTGAAAAAGCATTATCGCTCTACCGCCAAGAAGATAGATGGGAAAGCCTGGCCAGAAGTGCCATGGAAACAGATTACAGCTGGGCTCAATCTGCCAAACAATACAATGAGTTGTATTCTGATCTCATCTCAAGGAGTGAATCGCATGTTTTCTAGTGTTCCCAAATTCAAATCTGTTTTCTTGAAAAAACTCGAGATGATGTTTGGAACCAGCTTCGAAGAGAGCACGAGCCGAGAGCAGTTCCAGACTCTGGGGCATATGATCAGGGAGCATGTGAGCGCAGACTGGATCAAGACGAATGAATTGTACCGCGCTGGAGCTAAGAAGCAGGTATATTACTTGTCGATTGAATTTTTGCTTGGCCGGCTGCTGCGGCATAATCTTATTAATTTGGGCGTCGAGAAAGTGGTATGCGAAGGGCTCGAAGAACTGGGAATCAATCTCGACGAGCTGGAGGAAATTGAAGCGGATGCAGGGCTTGGCAATGGCGGGCTTGGCCGTCTTGCTGCTTGCTTTCTCGATTCACTTGCGTCACTGGATTTGCCAGGTCACGGCTGTGGAATTCGTTATAAACACGGGTTGTTCGAGCAGAAAATTGTTGATGGTTATCAAGTGGAGCTTCCAGATCAATGGCTTCGTCATGGACATGTATGGGAAGTGCGCAAGGCAGACGATGCGGTTGAAATCCCATTTTGGGGTGAAGTCGAGAGTCGGATGGAAAATGGTCGCCTAGTGTTCAGGCACCTGAACGCTGAGACGGTCATGGCCGTCCCATACGATCTGCCTGTCATCGGATACCAGACTGAAACAGTCAACACATTGAGGCTGTGGAATGCGGAACCATCTAGGTTTCCGGCTAATGCTGATATTTTCAAATATAAGAAGGATACAGAATCCGTTTCAGAGTTTTTATATCCTGATGACACACATGATGAAGGCAAGATCCTTCGCCTTAAGCAGCAATATTTCCTCGTCGCTGCGAGCCTTAAGGCGATCGTGCAATCTTTTAAAAAGAAGAATAAGAGCTTGCTAGAGTTTCATGATTATGTCAGCATCCATATTAATGATACTCACCCTGCTATCGCTGTTCCTGAATTGATGAGGATATTGATGGATGAGGAAGGCCTCGGCTGGGATGATGCATGGCATATTACCCTTGAAACCCTTTCATACACAAATCATACTACTCTGGCAGAGGCACTTGAAAAATGGCCGATCAGGATATTCAAACCGCTGCTTCCTCGAATATTTATGATTGTCGAAGAAATAAACGAGCGTTTTTGTAAGCAGGTTTGGAATCACTATCCTGGCGATTGGGGCAGGGTTGAAAGTATGGCTATTATCGCTCATGGAGAGGTAAGGATGGCTCCTTTAGCGATTGTTGGCAGCCATAGCATCAATGGTGTGGCAATGCTCCATACAGAAATTTTAAAAAATCGTGAAATGAATTTATTTTTTCAGTTATATCCTGAGCGCTTCAATAACAAGACGAATGGAATCACTCATCGACGCTGGCTTTTGAAGGCCAACCCTGAATTGTCTGGATTGATTTCGGATTCAATTGGACCTGAATGGATTTCAGCACCTCAACAGCTTGAGGAGTTAATGAGGTTTATAGAAGATTCTGCCTTTCTTGACAAAATGCATGCTATTAAACAGGCAAATAAACTGAGACTCGCAAACAGGATCTTTGAAAAAACTGGTTTGAAAATTGATACTGAATCGATTTTTGATGTTCAGGTGAAAAGGCTGCATGCTTATAAGCGCCAGCTGCTGAATGTCCTCCACATCATGCACCTGTATAATGCTCTTAAGGAGGATCCTGAAGCTTTACTGTATCCGCGAACATTCATTTTTGGAGCAAAAGCTTCACCTGGCTACTATTTTGCTAAAAAGGTCATAAAATTGATTAATAGTGTTGCCAACAAGGTAAATAATGATCCGGCAGTCAATGAGAAACTGAAGGTTGTCTTCTTGGAAAATTATCGCGTTTCTTTGGCGGAAGAAATCTTTCCTGCTGCGGATATCAGCGAGCAGATTTCAACAGCAAGCAAGGAAGCTTCAGGAACAGGTAACATGAAATTCATGATGAACGGCGCAATGACGCTTGGTACCCTTGATGGTGCCAATGTGGAAATCACAGACTTGGTCGGCAGGGATAATATCTTCCTGTTTGGCTTGACTGCTGAAGAAGTTATCGATTATCAAAATAATGGCGGTTACCATTCACTTGAATATTACCATCATGACAAGCGAATTCGTGAAGTGGCGGATCAGCTGGTTAATGGATTTTTCCCGGATACAGAGAATCATTTTACCGAGATCTATGATTCATTGCTTGGTTACAATGACCAATATTTTGTACTGCGAGATTTTGATTCATATGCATCTGCCCATCAGATGGTTAGCAGAAAATATTTAGACCGCAAAGCCTGGCTGCAGATGAGCCTCGTTAATATTGCAAAGTCTGGATTTTTCTCCAGCGACAGGACCATTACCGAATATGCGGATCAGATTTGGAAAATAAAGTCCGCCTTAAAGGTGTAAGCAGAATTGGTTTCAAAAAGCATTTAAAGTCTTAATAAAGAAAGTGACGTGTGAATTAGCACACGTCACTTTCTTTATTTATGAGTTCGTTACATTTACTTCACTTCCACTTTTCTTCCTTCGCGTGCGGAATTCCTGACTGCATCTAATACCTTTTGAGTTGAATGCCCATCTTCAAAATCGGCAAGATAGGGGTGTTTCTTTCCGGAAACCAGGGTTGCATGGAGTGCATCTAAAGCCCTTTGGAAGCCATTATAGTACCTTGCTGCAATTTGAGTCATGCTTGAAGGTGCTTCTATATCAGGTACTAATTCAACTTCTTCAAAAGGTGTATTTCCAGCTGATAGCAGAACCTTTTTGTCGTCCAGCATGACAAGTGTGCCTTCCGTACCAAATAGTTCAAGTCGCCATGTGTTTTCAGTTTGGAGTGCCGCTGAAATTAACTCAACCATTACAGTTGTTCCATTTTCCAGAGTGCCAATGATTTGGAATGCATCATCCGCTGTTCTAATTTCTTTATTTCCGTTATGATCGGACTGTATAGGAATATGGATTGGCAACTGGCCAAATACTTCTTTAAATGTACTGTCCAACCACCATTGAAGAGAATCGATCATATGGGAGCCAAGTGCACCAAGCATTCCGCCACCATTTTCTTCCTGGCCCAGCCAGCCGCGGGGTTTTGAAATAAGGGCAGTATAATTAGCGAAGGAGCACAGGTATCGGACATGCAATACCTTCCCGAGTCTGCCGCTTTCTAAGATTTCTTTTACCTTTGTGCGTGCCGGCAGAAAGCGGAATTCATGGTTGATAAGCCCCCATTTTCCTGCATGATCTCTTGCTGAAATCATTTCTTTTGTTTCTTCCGTACCCAAAGCCATTGGCTTTTCACAAACTACATGAACGCCCTTTCCATAAGCAGCCATTACCATTTCCTTATGTAAATTTACTGCAGAAGCAACTACTACTAAATCTAGAGTCTCCTGTTCAAGCATCTGCTGCCAGTCAGTATATACCCTATCTAGTCCACTGACATTCCGTGCTTCTTAGATATTGCCCCTTGATACACTTGAAATTGCCACAACCTGGAATCCTTCATGGTGATCCATCATTGGGGCATGAACCTTAGCGCCAAAACCTGTCCCAATTATACCTACTTTAATTTTTCCCAAAATTACCAGCTCCCTGTCCGTGAATATAGTTTAATATTAAATCCACCAGGGGATAATTGTAAATTTTTTAGGCTGTTATTGTTTATTTAGGTGAAATCAGATCAAAAAGGCTCAGATTATAAACCTGGGCCTTTTTGCAGTATGGCTTTTCTAAATTATTTTGATCGGTCTTTATCTTCTTTTTTATTATCTTCTATATAGCTATCTTCCTCTTTATAAGGGATATCACCAAGCTGTGATTCCATGCCGGCGTCGTCAAGCATATCTTCATATTCTTCCTCTGTTTCACTTTGGAAGACCCGTCTATCGCTGCCATCGATATCTGTAGCGCTGAATGACTCATAATCTTCAGTGAAACCTCCTTCTTTCTCGTTATCAATGTACAGTTTATTATAGTCCTTATGATCGCCTGTAAAATCTGCCGGGGTTTCAGAAGTACCGAATTCCGCGACATCATTAAAGCTGTTTCGATTATCGGTCATTTCTTCGCTTTGCCTGCGATCGAAGTCTGTGTTGTGAGTCTGTTCAAGAATATCCTCTTCGGAAGGCCTGTCAGTGGATAAGTTTTGTTCTTGTGAATGCTCTACGCAGTATAATGTATAAGGTACTGCTTCAAGTCGCTCAAAAGGAATTTCTTTTCGGCATTCTGCACACTTTCCATAAGTGCCATCATCAATTGCTTTCAGTGCATTATCGATTTTTTCAATCTGAGCTTCATGATGCTCATCCATTGCAAAGTTCTTGGTGCGCTCAAATAATTCTGTCCCACTGTCAGCTGGATGGTTATCGTAGGAAGATAATTCACCTGTTGCTTCGCGCTGGCTTCCACCCAGATAGCCTTCCTCGCTATTACCTTCAATTTGGGTATTCAACATTTCTTTTTCATCTATAAGTATTTGCTTTAATCCGTTAAGTTGTTCATTTGTCAGCATATTTACACATCCTTAGGTTTCATTTGTATGAAATGATTCATACCTACTAAATACCCGCCTGGAATTTTAAGAAACATAGAAAAAGCTTCCGCCAAAGGCAGAAGCTTCTCATGTCTTAAAAGATAAGAAAGCATAAAATTCACTTCGAGAAATGTCCAGCTCCAGCGCCTAGCCCCTCGAGTCGCTTCGGTCCGCCCAATGAAGTCAAAGAACGACTTCACTGGGCGGACCTTCGACGTACAGGATGTACTAGTGCCGACGTTGCCACAGGACGTGGCGGTTTTAGTCGGCCAGCGCTTGTCGGGGCTGACCAAGGCGCTTGCGCTTTCTTATATTAATCCGACGAAAATCCCGATAGACAACAGGAATCCGAAAATTGTGTTTGTCTGTGCAGTTGCGGCCATCGCAGGCATCATTTGCAATGGATTTGATTTGCCGATGAAACCTTTTGTAGCCTTAACTGCCTTAGGAATACTGAGGGCAACCAGTGCAAGCCAAGGTGAAACAATTCCAGCAATAATCAGCCCGATCACCCAGCCATAAGAAACGATGAACATTCCTGCAAGCAGCCTGATTGCTCCTTTTCTTCCAAGGAGGATTGCCAATGTCTTGCGGCCAAATTCCTTGTCACCATCAAGGTCACGAATATTATTTGCCAGTAGGATTGCTCCAACCAGCAGGAAGCTTGGCACTGAGACGAGTACACTCGTTTCTGTTATGGTACCTGTCTGAATGTAAAACGAAATAAGAATGATCAGAACACCCATGAAAAAACCTGCGACAAGCTCACCAAATGGTGTATAAGCAATTGGCAGCGGACCGCCAGTGTAGAGGTATCCAGCAGCAAGGGAGATTACCCCGACAGCAGCAACCCACCAGCTGCTGTTCATGCAGATATATACACCAAGAAGGACGGATATTCCGTAAAGGCTGAAAGCCAGATTTAAAACTGTTTTAGGCTTAATGCCGTGGCGGACAATCGCTCCGCCAATCCCAATTGAATTCTCGTTATCAAGGCCACGTACATAATCGTAATATTCATTGAACATATTGGTAGCGGCCTGGATCAGCAAGCTCGCAATCAGCATTGCCAGAAACAATCCCCAATGGATACCGTTTGTTTCTATAGCTAAAGCAGTGCCCAGTAAAACAGGGGCAAATGCAGCTGTAAGTGTATGGGGCCGTGTAAGCTGCCACCAAACTCTCCAGTCAGAGCCAGTCACTGATGGTGAAGAACTAGGCTGTAGCTGTGATTGCATATCTAATTCTCTCCCTTAATATGAATATATCAAACCTAATTATCTTATCTAAATGAACCAAATTTGTCAAAAAGGTGTTTATCATCTAGGCAATATTGCCTTACAATAATAAGTGTAGATTTTCACATATGTACTGTCAATTAGTATTTTCGTGTTTTATTTAGAAGATTTTGTAAGGTGCACTACATTGTTGGTTTTAATCTTGGTAGGCTTGGATAAATAGTCGGTATAATTGAAAAGTTGATAATATTAAAGAAAAGATGTCTCAACGATTGGGAGCATGAACACAACAATCTTTGTGGTGAACACCTTTTAAAAAAGGTGATTAATATATAATAAGGAATAAACTAGTTTTGTGCAGTTTGCCATGATTGACATAGTTATTTATGAGGTGTATCTTAAAATAAGCTTTTAAACGTGTGATAACAGATGAGAGGCTGTTATTGGGGGGATTTTTTTGGTTGCCATTCAAGAAACGGAACTAAGACAGGGAATTCTTGATGCGATTGAGCGGGCCAAAGGACTATCTCGGTCTATACTGGTCAGCGAAGTCCATAAAATAGATAATATAGATCCTTTTTATTTCTTTGCTACAGGAAGGGATAAATTCTTAGGAGAACGCTTTTTCTGGAAGGATCCTGAAGGTGACTTCGTCATTGCTGGTTTGGGAATATGCGGGCAAATACAGTCGGATCAGGATGCTGACCGCTTTTTTCATGTTGAAAAAGAGTGGAAGCGCTTCACGGAAAATGCGTTTGTCTATAATAATCATAAGGAAAACGGTACAGGACCATCTTTGTTTGGCGGCTTTTCTTTCGATCCGCTGAAAGAGAAGACTGCTTTATGGTCCAAGTTTTCAGGTGCTCTTTTCCATTTGCCGAAATATATGCTGACCATCATCAAAGGTAATGCATACTTTACAACCAATTTAGTCTGCACTCAGCATGATGATTTATCATTATTTGATAAAATAATGAAAGAGCGTCAGGGAGTCCTTTCCTTATCAAACAAAAAGCCTGTTCTGGCAAAACTGGATATCAAAGATATTGTTGAGATTAATCCAGAAGCCTGGAAAGAAACGATTACTGATGTTGTTCATGATTTTGGAGACAGCGAGCTGAAAAAAGTTGTCCTTGCAAGGGAACTCCGTCTTCATTTTACTGATATCATCCAGGCGGAAAGCGTACTGAAGAATCTGCTTGACGAGCAAAGAGATAGTTTTACCTTCGCCTTTGAATCAAATGGCGACTGCTTTATCGGTGCTTCCCCAGAAAGACTGGTAAAGAAGGAGGGGGCAAGCCTGTTTTCGGCGTGTCTTGCAGGGTCGATTGGCAGAGGCGCTACCCCAGAGGAAGATGAGAAGCTGGGCGATGAGCTCCTAAATGACCAAAAGAATTTAATCGAACATCAATATGTTGTCGATATGATCAAGGCAGCTATGCAGGAAACGTGTGACGAGGTCATTCTGCCAGATCAGCCTGAATTGATGAAAATGAAATATATCCAGCATTTGTATACACCAGTAATCGGAAAAAACCGTGAAGGTACTTCTTTACTGGATTTGGTGAACAGGCTGCATCCTACGCCTGCTCTCGGGGGACTGCCTAAACAAGCTGCAGTGGAAAAAATCAGAGAAGTGGAACAGCTCGACCGCGGTCTGTATGCCGCTCCCCTAGGCTGGTTAGATTATCGCGGCAATGGGGAATTCGCCGTTGCGATTCGATCCGGGCTAATCCAGGGGAAAGAAGCGTCATTGTTTGCGGGCTGCGGAATTGTAGCGGATTCTAATGCAGAAAGTGAATATAAAGAGACTAGCATCAAGTTCCGTCCGATGCTTGCAGCACTTGGAGGAAAAAAATCATGAGCCACCAGGAAGGTTTAACAGCATATATCGCCGCTTTCGTAGCGGAGTTGTCTAAAACAGGAGTGAAGGATGTAGTCATCAGTCCTGGATCGAGATCGACTCCAATGGCACTGGTGATGTCTGAGCATCCTGAATTACGTATCCATGTGCATGTAGATGAACGTTCTGCTTCATTCTTTGCACTCGGGATTGCTAAAGCGACAAGCAGGCCAGTGGCGCTTCTATGCACTTCAGGTACAGCGGCAGCCAATTATTATCCTGCTGTCATCGAAGCGAGGATTTCTCGCGTTCCATTGATCGTTTTGACTGCAGACCGCCCCCATGAACTTCGGGATGTTGGCGCACCACAGGCGATAGACCAGATTCACCTATATGGGAAGAATGTAAAATGGTTCGTTGAAATGGCGCCGCCGGAAAAAACAGATGAAATGATCCGTTACGCACGGACAGTATGTGCAAGGGCTGCAGCAACAGCTTCAAGCTATCCAGCTGGGCCTGTCCACTTGAACTTCCCGTTCAGAGAACCGCTGATTCCAAAAATGGATGAGGGTTTATTTGAAGTGACTGAACGTTCTGGAGGATATGTTGACATACATACAGGGCATTTGAGCCTGTCGGATGAGGTCTTTGAAAAAATCAGTGAGGATTTCTCATCGTATCGCAAGGGAATCATTGTGTGCGG
>NZ_JBAVFI010000550.1:0-3050 GCF_049588175.1 Mesobacillus sp. | reverse complement strand
CAATAAAACAATCATCAATTTTCTTGCAGGTCAAGTTTCCTATGGTATAAAATGTTTACCGAAGGAAACTTTTTAAAGCCAGTGCATATATTGTTTGAACAAAGGATTTATCACACTGATAAAGTTTACCTTAGACAACTTTTTAAGGAAGCGGACAATTAATAAAATTACAAGAACCTGTGTAAAGGAGTGTTATAAAATGACCGAGGAAATTCTATTTGCATTTGGTTTGACGTTATTTGCAGGCCTTGCAACAGGGATTGGGAGTATACTAGCCTTTTTTACCTCGACTACAAATACTAAATTCCTGTCCATCGCTCTTGGATTTTCGGCAGGGGTTATGATTTATGTCTCGATGATTGAGATTTTTGTGAAAGCCAAGGATGCACTTGTTTCGGCAATGGGCGTCCAGTTAGGAAACTGGGCAACCGTAGGCGGGTTCTTTGGAGGAATACTATTAATTGCACTAATTGATAAATTCATTCCTAAACAGAGTAATCCCCATGAACTCAAAACGGTAGAGGATATGAATCAGCCAGCAAAAGCTGTTCAGGATGCAGCGCTGTTAAAAATGGGTTCATTTACAGCATTAGCAATTGGAATTCATAATTTTCCTGAAGGAATTGCAACCTTCACTTCGGCCATCCAGGATCCTGCGTTAGGAGTAGCTATAGCGATTGCAATTGCCATTCATAATATACCTGAGGGCATCGCTGTTTCTGTGCCAGTCTATTTCGCTACAGGAGATAAGAAAAAAGCTTTTAAACTATCATTCTTGTCCGGTTTATCCGAACCAATCGGAGCGCTCGTCGCATACTTGTTCTTAATGCCATTTTTGAATGATATTATGTTTGGAATCATTTTTGCAGCAGTAGCGGGAATTATGGTGTTTATTTCGCTCGATGAATTGCTTCCGGCAGCAAAAAGGTATGATGAATCCCATCTTGCCATCTATGGATTGATAGCGGGAATGGCGGTTATGGCCATCAGTTTATTGTTATTTATCTAAGCTTTTAGGCTTTTTCATCAGTTGATTGTTACAAAAAAACTCGAAACCACATTAAAACAGCCAATTTTAAAAACTATGAAAAACTTAACTAGGTGACCAATCATTAATTGGTCGCCTATTTTAGTGCTTTTGTAATTGGGAAATTTTCAAAATAGGTAATTGAACATGAGACAATTTCAGGACGGTGCTTTTTTACCTGATTCGAAAGACTTAAAAATGAATAGTTTAGCATATTGATGTTATCTGAATATTAAAAATATAATTTAGAGGCAGCCTAGTAGAACTTGCAAAACCATATAATGCAGAGGAGTGGTTGGATGAAGAAGAGGAAAGTTTTTGGAGCCGCACTATTAAGCATGTCAATGGGATTATCAATGTTCACGGCAGGGGTATTCGGCCAGGAACCTGATGCTCAGGATTCCTACAGGGTTTGGATTCAAGGTCCAGCAACGGAAAAATCGAAGGCAAAGGACCAATATGGAGCCAGATGGGACTTTGGAAAAAGTGGTTTCACAACAAACGTTAATGCAAAGCAATACCAGGCACTGTTGAATAACAAAAATCTCAAAGTGGATAGGGTTCCAGAAGTCCAGCTTGAAGCCAAGCCGGGCGGTGGAACTACCATTCAGGCTGTCCCAACTGATCGCACACCTTGGGGAATGGAAGCAATCTACAATGACAGCAATCTTCAGTCCACTTCAGGTGGAAATGGCATCAAGGTAGCAGTACTCGATACTGGCGTATATACAAACCACGCTGACCTGGCGGGAAGTGCGGAGCAATGTAAGGACTTTACTCAAAGAAAATCTCCACTCGTTAACAATTCTTGCTCGGATAAAAATGGCCATGGAACTCATGTAGCAGGTACGGTATTGGCACATGGCGGATCCGGCCAGGGCATTTATGGTGTTGCTCCGGAAGCTGAACTTTGGGCATACAAAGTGCTGAACGACAGAGGATCAGGCTATTCTGATGATATTGCAGGCGCGATCGAGCATGCTGCTGATGAAGCATCCCGTACAGGATCAAAGGTAGTCATTTCAATGTCTTTAGGATCAAGCAGCAAGGATTCATTGATCTCAAGTGCAGTCGATTATGCTTATGGCAAGGGAGTACTAGTAATAGCAGCAGCAGGGAACAGCGGCCCTAACAGCAATACAATCGGTTATCCTGGTGCCCTCGTAAATGCTGTAGCAGTCGCAGCCCTTGAAAATGTACAGCAAAACGGTACATACCGTGTGGCTGACTTCTCGTCACGCGGAAATCCGGCAACTGATGGCGACTATGTTATCCAGGAACGCGATGTGGAACTATCTGCACCGGGAAGAGCAATCGAATCTACTTGGTTTGATGGATCATATAATACGATCAGCGGAACTTCCATGGCGACTCCGCATATCTCTGGCCTGGCAGCAAAGATTTGGGCAGCTAATCCGAACATGAGCAATGTACAGCTTCGCTCAGAGCTTCAAAACCGAGCAAAAGCAAATGATATTTTGGGAGGTACGGGAGCAGCATCTGGCGATGACTATGCATCTGGCTTCGGTTTCCCTCGTGTAAAATAAATTCATAAAGAAGGCCGCTTGATGAGAATCAAGCGGCTTTCTACATTCTTTTTGTATAAAAATTCTCGGTGAAATAGGGCTCGAATTTCGGACCAAAAGCCACGCCTACTCCTAAAAGTTCATAATCGGGCTTTAAAATATTCTCCCTGTGTCCCAAAGAATTCATCAGGCCTTCATGGGCAAAAATACTGCTGAATTGTCCGTAAGCGAGATTTTCACCGGCAACTGCAAATGTGATATTATCCTCAGCCATTCGGTCAAAGGGTGATTCTCCTTCAAGATTTGTATGACTGAAATAATTGTTCTCCGCCATATCCAGACTGTGTTTCCGTGCAGTTTCCTTCACCGGATCATCCCAGGTTAGAACTCCCAGGCCATTTTTGACCCTGGCTGCATTGGTCAGGTCAAACAACTGATACTCGAATCCTTCCTTTAGAGGAGCAGTGGCTTCCGTGTAAAAGCCTGTCTTGCTTTTC
>NZ_JBAVFI010000549.1:0-2290 GCF_049588175.1 Mesobacillus sp. | reverse complement strand
AAGGTGAAAAATGGACGAAAAAGGATCGCTGGAAATACAGGCGGATCAGAGGCCTTGAATTTGACGGCGCTGTACAGACTGATGCTGAAAAGCAGACTGAACAGGAGCTGAATGACCTGAGGCTGCTGATCACAGCGCCGCTAATGAGGATGGCACGGAGGCTAAAGAGGGCAGACACTGGACGGAAACTGGCTGAAGCAGTGTATTTGTTCATGGAGGAGCTTGATATTCCGGCTAAGCTTGAACTCTGGAGAATGGCTGCTGAACAGGAAGGAAGGCTCGTGGAGGCAAGGGAGCATGAACAAGCGTGGAATGCTGTTATTGACCTGCTCGATCAGTTTGTGGAAATGCTCGGAGACAGCAAGGTTGCCCCTAAGCAGTTCGTGACAATCCTTGATGCTGGTTTCGAATCGCTGAAGTTTTCATTGATTCCTCCGGCGATTGACCAGGTGCTCATCGCGGACATCGAAAAGACAAGGCTTGCCGATATCAAGGTGGCGTTTGTCATTGGTGTTAACGAAGGCGTGCTTCCTGCGAAGATGTCTGAGGATGGAATTTTTGGCGATGATGACCGTGATCTTCTGCAATCAAAGGGAGTAAAGCTTGCACCAGGCAGCCGTACGAAATTGCTTGATGAGAACTTCATTGCCTATAAGGCGTTTGTTACTCCATCAGAGCTTCTTTATATCAGCTATCCGATTGCCAATGAAGAGGGAAAAGCGTTAATGCCATCCTCTTTTATCAAAAGGATATCAGACCTTTTTCCTGAGCATCAAACTCACTACTTCCTGCCTGATCCATCGGAATTGCCAGAGCAGGATCAGCTGGAATACGCAGCAGGAGAAAATGTGGCATTATCCTACCTGACCTCCCAGCTGCAGCTTAAGAAGCGGAATTATCCTGTATACGATTTCTGGTGGGATGTATACGATTATTATCTGAAAGACCATCGCTGGGCGGACACTGCTCGTAAAGTTCTATCAAGTCTCTTTTACGAAAACAGGACGAAGCAGCTTTCCGAAGATGTCACCAAGGAGCTGTATGGAGAGCAAATTGAAGCGAGCGTATCAAGGATGGAGCTTTTCAATAGCTGTCCATTCTCTCACTATGTCCAGCATGGACTGAAGCTCCGCGATCGACAGATTTTCAGGCTAGAAGCACCAGATATCGGAGACTTGTTCCATGCAGCATTAAAAGAAATTGCCGAAACGGTTATGGAACAAAACCTCAGCTGGGCAAGCCTTACAAGAGTACAAGCTGAAGCACTCGCCAGGGATGCAGTTCAGAAGCTGGCGCCGAAATTACAGAACGAGATTCTTCTGAGCTCGAACAGGCACCATTATATCAAGCAAAAACTGCAAAATATCATCAGCCGCGCTTCACTCGTGTTAAGTGAGCATGCTAAAGTCAGCGGGTTCTCCCCTGTTGGGCTGGAGCTCGGTTTTGGCCGTCAGGGAAAGCTGCCACCGCTTGCGTTTTCACTTAAGAATGGCACAAGGATGGAACTGATGGGCCGAATCGACCGTGTCGATAAAGCAGAGGATGATCAGGGTGTATATCTGAGGGTTGTCGACTATAAATCCAGCGTGAAGGATGTCAATTTGACAGAGGTTTACTATGGGGTTGCTTTGCAAATGCTCACCTATCTGGACATTATCATCACTCATTCACCATTATTGGTGGGAAGGCCGGCAGACCCGGCAGGAGTCCTGTATTTCCATGTCCATAATCCGATTGTCAATGCTTCTAAAATGCTGACTCTTGATGAAATTGAAGAAGAGATTCTCAAGCGTTTTAAAATGAATGGCTTACTGCTTAACGATGAAAATGTCATCAGGCTGATGGATAAAAGCATTGATACAGGCAGCTCCCAAATCATTTCTGCTGGTTTTAAAAAGGACGGAAGCCTTCTTAAAAGCTCGAAGGTTGCAAGTAAAGAAGACTTTGATCATTTAAGGCAATTTGTCCGCAATAAATATGTTGAAACAGGAAACGGAATTGTCAGCGGGATCGTTGATGTTTCTCCATATAAGCTCAAGGACCGTGTGCCTTGCACATTCTGTTCCTTCAAGCCTGTTTGCCAGTTTGACCAGGCGGTGGAATCCAATGATTTCAGGAAGCTACCGGTCATCAAGAAGGAAGATTTGCTTGAAGCTTTACGGCAGGATGAGAGCCTGAAGGTGAATGATACTCTAACTATAAATACAGATAGATTAGAAGATATAAAGAAACAAGATATTCTTGCATCAATCGGAGAGGAGGAAGAGGATCTTGGCTAAAATGAATATAC
>NZ_JBAVFI010000548.1:0-3498 GCF_049588175.1 Mesobacillus sp. | reverse complement strand
ATTTAAAGATTATTGGGGGTGCATACATATGGAAATCTCAGAGATTTATAGTGACTTACCGATACTAGAATCAGATAGACTTTTACTGAGGAAAATAACTTTCGAAGATGCAGAGGACATGTTTGTTTATGGTTCAGATCCAGAGGTATCAACATATGTAACCTGGAGTCCACATCAAACATTAACGGACACGAAAGAATATATCGATTTTATCTTAAACCAGTATGAGGCTGGGAGAATTGCCCCTTGGGGACTCGAGTATAAAGAAACAGGCAGATTAATTGGTACGATTGACTTTGTCTCATGGAATACAAATCATCAATTTGCTGAAATTGGCTATGTCATTGCCCGCGAGTATTGGGGAAAAGGGGTTACAACAGAAGCAGCGAAAGAACTGATCAGATTCGGTTTCGAAAAAATGAATTTAGTCCGGATACAGGCAAGATGTTTTGTTGAAAATATCGGATCCGAGAGAGTAATGGAGAAGGCTGGAATGAGCTTTGAAGGCATTATTAGGAAAGGGATGCTCATCAAAGGGAAACACTGGGATTTAAAGATGTATTCCATTCTTAAGGAAGAGTATGTTTCTATAAAATAACATTTTAATAAATCATCTCCTAAAAAACACATAATCGGAATAATGGCATGGATAATAATATCCATGCCATTTAAAATTCCACTTTTATCACTTTTTCTTTATTTAATTCTTTTTTATTGTGATCAAAAACCTTACTTGTGGTGATCGAAAAGGTTCTGATATCTGGTTTTTCAATAATAAACCCTAGATTTCCTGCTTTCTTTTCACCAGGTGCGAATTGACCATTAAGTTCTTCCAGGTAGATTTCTTCTTCCCAGGTTCTCTGCTCGCCAAGGTCTGTAACTATTTGAGCAATTGGTGCGAAGTTCAGTGCCTGGCCAGAAGTGTTCTCGACTTCTAAGAAAACTTTTACAAAATCAAACGTCTCATCATGGGTGTAGCTGTGAAAAAAATCCACCATACTATATGAAGGACGATAATGAATGACTTTTACTTCTTTAATCGTCAATTCAACTGGTCCAACCTTTACTCTATCTTCTAATTTTTTATAAGCTTTTAACTCGGCTTCGCCTTTTTCATCGGAAACAGTATTACCGACCTGTACAAGCTGACGATCATCAGTTACCTGAGGATTAGGGACATAATCACTGGCTTCCTTTCTGGAAGGAGAACTTTTTTTCTCAGATGGATTTGTTACAGGATTTTCACTCTGTTTTTGATCAGAGGACTCATTTTGATTAATTTCCTGAGTACAACCAACAAGCGTACCAAATATCAGTAAAGTCAAAATATAATATCTCATATGGCACCTACCGGTAATTGATAGGCAAACTTCCCGCTGCCGATAGGGCAACGGGAAACCTGTCCATGATTATTTGTCTTCAATCACGATTTCTTTATTTCCTTTTTCCAATATGCTGAAAACATGCTTTGCAAGATCAGTGTTTTCAATCTTTCCTACAAGACGCTCTCGGCTAGGACCGAAGGCATAAACGTTAACATCTTCACCTGTATGTCCGCTTGTTGTCCATCCGGTATTAGATCGTTTATTTATTATCGCTTCAATCGCATTATCAATCTCGAGTACCTTGTTAGAAGCAGCTGCCACTTTGACTGAATTGATTTCATCGGCTGTCAAATCAAGCTCGATGTACTCTTTAAGCGTATCTTCCACATCCGCATCCCCTGCAATTTCTTTTGCTATAAAGTCAGGAGTTCTTTTGAAGGATTTAATCGGTTCAGTAAACCAGTTGTAAATGCCATCTGCACCGATCGTAAATCCTCCAGTAGAGTGGTCAGCAGTTGCGATGACAAGGGTGTGCTTATCCTTCTTGGCAAATTCAACAGCTGCTTTGAAGGCCTTTTCATAATCTTCCATTTCACTCATTGCACCCACGATATCATTATCATGGGAAGCCCAGTCAATCTGGCTGCCTTCAACCATCAGGAAAAAGCCATCTTTGTCTCGATTCAGTCTTTGAATTGCTGAATTTGTCATGTCTTCAAGAGAAGGATGTTCTTCTGTACGGTCGATCATTTTTGGAAGTTCCCTTGGAGCAAAAAGACCAAGGATCTTCCCATTTTTGTCTTTTTGCAATTCCTCTTTGGTTGAAACAAAACTATACCCATCTTTCTTAAATTCCTCGATAAGGTTTCTGTCGGCCCGGTCAAAAAGATCGGCTCCCCCGCCTAAAAGAACGTCAACCTTGTGCTGGCCATTGATCAAGTCATTATAATAGTCATCTGCTATCGCATTCATATTTTTGCGATGTACGTCATGTGCACCAAATGATGCTGGTGTAGCGTGAGTAATTTCAGAGGTAGCAACAAGTCCAGTTGCTTTACCTTTTTCCTTTGCTGTTTCTAAAACCGTTTTAACTTCGGACTCGTCATTATCAACGGCTATAGCTGCATTATAGGTTTTTACACCAGCGGACATAGCTGTTGCGGATGAGGCAGAGTCAGTAATATTCTGTTCTGGATCTTCTGCATAGGTCGATTGCTGACCGACGAGATATTTATCGAATTCTGTCTTCTCTGCATACTTTGTACTTGGATCATCTTTTAGATAGCGGTATGCAGACGTATGAGCAGGTCCCATACCATCCCCAATCATGAAAATAACATTTTTAATTTCAGGACCTTCGTGATGATGTTTCCCTTTAGCCTCAGCAGTAAAAGTACCCGCTAGGCTTCCTATCGCCAATGAAGAAATGACTGCAAAAGGTATAAGCTTTTTTTTGATGTTCTTCTGCATTTTCTTATCCCCTCCAATTGCTAGATTTCAAGCTTAATTATAGTATATTTTTAGAAAATTTCATTTTTTAACAAAGAATTAAATTCTCTGTAATGGACTTGGGTATGGGATTATTTGCATAGAAAGATGAACATATTAGAACTATTGAATTATCTTTCAGAAGAACTAATGATTATATTTATAGAGTTATAGTCTTGGAAAAGCGAGAAGCGGATAAAAATAATTATATTTAATGACAAAAGATGTGTTTTTTAAGAATGAACAAAATCCAATTTAACATCTGCCTAGAAGTTCTTAGAGAGAGATCTTGATACAATCATAATGAAGGAAGTTGGTTAGTAAGCCTTCATGTGATTGAATACAGCCAAGAGCCCAGAATTCTGCTCGAAGGTGATAATTCCCATCTGGGGTGGCATTCATTTAATCCATTACATAAGCTAATTAAAGACAGGAACGGATGTCCAGATCCTGTCTGCTATTGATATGATAACAAGCGAAAATTAGGATTGTGCTTTTTAGCAAGCAGGGGTAAGATGTAAGAGGTGAAAAAAGAGAGGAGTTGGTATTGTTGGGTTATTCAATAGAGCCTGATCCCGAGAGGCGCGGGGAAGTCGATCATCTCTTAGAATTGATATTATTGAATGCTGCAAGACTATCAACTCTTGTAAAAGGTAGTTGGCTTCCTCAATAAGAAATGAGGAGG
>NZ_JBAVFI010000547.1:0-2504 GCF_049588175.1 Mesobacillus sp. | reverse complement strand
ATTAAGTTACTAACTAACTGATTTGAGGTGTTTTTCATGAAAGTAAAAAACAGCTATTTATTCACCAAAGAAGATATGGTCAATCCTGAACTTGTTCCAGAATGGGTAATCAGGGAATATAAGAATTTTCACGAGGTTGTTACTAATAGAGAGTTCCCATGCTATTTCGGTATGTCAGCAGAGAAAAAAGGGGAACTTCGCTATTCATATATCAGCAAGGATAATTGGAATGAATTGCCTGGTGCCATTGAGGAGTTTATTGCACTTTTTGATGATAATAAACCCTTGATCCGGCATGGACTGTTTGTATTCGTCGAGCCTGAAATTGAGGAGAAGACCATCGAATATTATCGAGAGTACTTCTGGAATGTCCTCCAATTCTTGCATGAAAAGGATACAAAGCCTTGGCCTGCTGATTATCCAACGGACCCAGACCATCATCTCTGGGCATTCTCATTCGCTGGGGAACCTTTCTTTGCATTTGGCAACGCTCCTGCTTACAAACAGCGTAAAACCCGGGACCTTGGCAATAGTCTTGTACTAGGTTTTCAGCCTCGTCGAATTTTCAATGGTCTTGAAGGGACTTCAAAAGGCGGAATCATGTCTCGTGAAAAGGTAAGGGAGCGAGTTGAAAAATGGGACAACCTGCCGAAACACCCAAATGTAAGTCATTATGGCGATCCTGATCACAGGGAGTGGAAGATGTATTTTATTGGCGATGATAGCAAGCCGATTGAAGGTAAATGCCCCTTTCATCATAAATAAGCAAAAGAGACTAAATCCTAGATGATTTAGTCTTTTTTTGTTTGAAATCTTTGAAAATTTCCATTAGTATGATAGGAAGATAATTACATATCAGAGATTGGATGATTTCATGAAGTTAAAAAGTTTTCTCATAGCTTTTGGCACCTTTGTTTCCGTGACAGGTTTACTTTACTTAATTGGTTATACCTTTCAGATCACACTCCTTATTTTTCACCATCAGCACAATCAGACAGCTGAAGGCTTCACTTCAGAGTCAAGATCATTATTGCCCTTCATAATAGGATTGGGTGCAAGCTACATTGCTGAAAAGATGTACTTAAGCAAAAAATATGATTTTTCAAATAAAAATTGACAGTGATTTATTTTCTATATATAATCATCAAAAAATAGTAACGTTGACGAGGATCAGTAAAGTGGAATGAAGTCATTTCCAGAGAGGGGGCTGAATGCTGAAAAGCTCCTATTGGCCGCCATTTGAACCTGCCTCTGAGTTCCGGATCGGATACATTGAAGATCACGGCGGATTATTCCGTTATCATTTCGAGATAAAGCATCGCTTTATGATTTAGGGTGGTACCGCCAGGCCTTGGCCCCTTTTGGGATCAAGGCCTTTTTGCGTTCCTTTGAAACAGAGCTGGTTATTTCGAGAAGTTTTTTACAAAATTAAAGTATATAAAAGACGGGGTGCAGACATGGCTAAAGAATTTGTTAAAGAAATTACGTCAATGGATGAAGATTTTGCTCAATGGTATACGGATGTTGTTACGAAGGCAGACTTAATTGACTATTCAAGCGTAAGAGGTTCCATGATTATCCGTCCATATGGATATTCACTTTGGGATAATATCAAAAATGAACTTGACTCTCGCATTAAAGAAACAGGACACGAAAATGTCTACATGCCACTTTTCATTCCTGAGAGCTTATTGCAAAAAGAAAAGGATCATATCGAAGGATTCGCACCAGAGGTTGCATATGTGACTCATGGAGGGTCAGAAGAACTTGCAGAGCGACTGGTTGTCAGGCCTACTTCTGAGGTGCTTTTCTGTGAGCACTACAAAAACATCATCCATTCTTATCGAGACCTTCCAAAACTCTATAACCAATGGGCAAATGTCGTGCGCTGGGAAAAGACAACAAGACCTTTCCTGAGAACACTTGAATTCTTATGGCAGGAAGGACACACGTGCCATGCGACATATGAAGAAGCTCTTGAAGAAACTGTAAAGATGCTGAAGGTTTACGCAGATGTTTGTGAAAACATCCTGGCGATCCCAGTTGTCCAGGGTCAAAAAACCGATAAAGAGAAATTCGCTGGCGCTAAGCTTACTTATACAATTGAAAGCCTGATGCATGATGGAAAGGCTCTCCAGACAGGAACTTCGCATCATCTAGGTGACGGTTTTGCCAAGGCGTTCGGCATACAGTATACCGATAAGGAAGGACAGCTTCAGTATGTTCAGCAAACATCATGGGGTTTTACAACAAGGGTCATCGGGGCAATGATCATGGTACATGGAGACGACCGGGGATTAGTCATTCCTCCAAACGCTGCCCCAACGCAAGTCATGATCGTGCCAATTGCACAGCATAAAGAAGGCGTACTCGATTTTGCCTACGAACTAAAATCAAAACTTTCAAATGTTGCACGTGTAGGCATCGATGCAAGTGATAAAAAGCCAGGGTGGAAATTCAACGAATACGAAATGAAGGGGATTCCAGTAAGGCTTGAGGTAGGC
>NZ_JBAVFI010000546.1:0-4290 GCF_049588175.1 Mesobacillus sp. | reverse complement strand
CTTCTACACAGATCTCTCTTCCATTCATCACAGCAGGAGAAGCAGGACCGCTTCACCTTGAAGTGAACATGACTCGTGCTAAATTCGAAGAGATTTCTGCTGGATTGGTAGAGCGCACAATGGGGCCAACTCGCCAGGCGCTAAAAGATGCTGGTTTAAGCCCTTCTGAACTTGATAAAGTAATACTTGTCGGCGGATCTACTCGTATCCCTGCTGTACAGGAAGCGATCAAGAAGGAAACTGGAAAAGAGCCTCACAGAGGCGTTAACCCTGATGAAGTTGTAGCAATGGGTGCGGCAATCCAGGGCGGCGTAATCTCTGGTGATGTTAAGGATGTAGTCTTGCTAGACGTTACTCCGCTTTCACTTGGTATTGAGACTATGGGCGGCGTATTCACTAAGCTAATTGACCGCAACACAACAATTCCGACATCTAAATCTCAGGTGTTCTCAACTGCTGCGGATAGCCAGACAGCTGTTGATATCCACGTACTTCAAGGTGAGCGTCCTATGGCTTCTGCCAATAAAACTCTTGGCCGTTTCCAATTGACTGACATTCCGCCAGCTCCACGTGGAATTCCTCAGATCGAAGTTACTTTTGATATCGATAAGAACGGTATCGTTAACGTTCGCGCGAAGGACCTTGGTACGAACAAAGAACAGCAAATCACTATCAAGTCTTCTACTGGACTTTCTGACGACGAAATCGAACGCATGGTAAGAGAAGCTGAAGAAAATGCTGAAGCGGACAAGAAGCTTAAAGAAGAAGTTGAGCTTCGCAATGAGGCTGACCAGTTAGTATTCACAGCTGAAAAGACTTTAAAGGATCTTGAAGGAAAAGTAGATGAAGCTGATGTCAAGAGTGCAACTGATGCTAAAGATGAGCTGAAGGCTGCAATCGAGAAGAACGACATCGAAGAAATCCGCACTAAGAAGGATGCCTTGCAGGAAATCGTCCAAAACCTTAGCGTGAAGCTTTATGAAGAAGCTGCTAAGCAAGCTCAGGCGCAACAAGGTGCACCTGGCCAAGATGGTCCTAAAGACGACAACATCGTAGATGCAGAATTTGAAGAAGTAAATGACGATAAATAATTAATTATCACACAAAAAGTCAAAGTCAGGTCATACTTGGCTTTGGCTTTTTGTTTGTTGCGAAGACAAAGAATTTGGACTACTAAAATAACACATAATAGATGTTTTAAATATTGCACATGAATGTACGAGAATGTTAGAATTATCTTTATGTGAAAAGATTCGGGAGTGGTAATCATGAGCAAACGGGATTACTATGAAGTCCTGGGAGTCAGTAAATCGGCTACCAAGGATGAACTAAAGAAGGCTTATCGAAAGCTTTCTAAACAATTCCATCCGGACATCAATAAAGAGCCGGGAGCAGACGAAAAATTCAAAGAAGTTAAAGAAGCATATGAAGTGCTGAGCGACGACCAAAAGCGTGCCCACTATGACCAGTTTGGCCATGTTGATCCTAACCAGGGCTTTGGCGGGGGAGACTTCGGCGGCGGCTTCGGAGGATTTGAAGATATCTTTAATTCCTTCTTTGGCGGCGGCGGAGGCGGCAGACGCCGTGATCCAAATGCACCAAGGCAGGGCGCTGATCTTCAGTACACAATGACACTGAAGTTCGAGGAGGCAGTATTCGGCAAGGAAACGGATATTGAGATCCCTCGAGAAGAAACATGTGATACATGTGACGGTTCAGGAGCAAAGCCGGGCACGAAAGTGGATACATGTAAACACTGCCACGGAAGCGGCCAGCTGAATGTAGAACAAAATACTCCTTTTGGACGTATCGTAAATCGCCGTGTCTGCAACTACTGCAATGGTACCGGTAAAGAAATCAAAGAAAAATGCTCAACTTGCTCTGGAGCAGGAAAAGTTACAAGACGTAATAAAATTCATGTTAAAATTCCTGCAGGTGTCGATGATGGCCAGCAGTTAAGAGTTGCCGGAAAAGGGGAAGCTGGTATTAACGGTGGTCCTTCTGGTGATCTTTATATTGTTTTCCACATAAGATCACATGAATTTTTCGAGCGTGATGGCGATGACATCTATTGTGAAATGCCAATCACATTTGTACAGGCAGCAATAGGTGACGAAGTTGAAGTGCCTACACTGCATGGCAAGGTGAAACTGAAAATCCCGGCAGGTACTCAAACTGGGACTAAGTTCCGCTTAAAAGGCAAGGGAGTCCCGAATGTCCGCGGATATGGTACAGGCGATCAGCATGTTCTAGTCCGTATTGTTACACCTACAAAGCTGTCAGAGAAACAAAAGCAGCTATTAAGGGAATTTGCGGACGTCAGTGGCCAATCGCCGATTGGGGAGCATGAAGAAAGCTTTTTCTCAAAAGTAAAACGAGCCTTTAAAGGTGATTAATTGAATGGAGCTGGTGTAAATGAAATGGTCTGAAATCAGCATTTTAACAACAAATGAAGCGGTTGAGCCGATTTCAAATATTCTGCACGAGGCAGGAGCAAGCGGGGTAGTGATTGAAGATCCGCTTGAGCTTGTGAAGGAAAGAGAGGACCAGTTCGGCGAAATATACCAACTTAATCCAGACGATTATCCTGAAGAAGGTGTCATCATCAAAGCTTATCTCCCGGTTAATAGCTTTCTGGGAGAAACAGTTGATGAAATTAAAGAAGCAATTAATAACCTGATTATCTACAATATCGATATCGGAATGAACAAGGTATCAATCAGTGAAGTGAATGAGGAAGAATGGGCAACTGCCTGGAAGAAGTATTATAATCCGGTGAAAATTTCCGAAAAGTTCACGATAGTACCTACCTGGGAGGACTATACTCCAGTCAATACAGATGAACTGATCATTGAACTTGATCCTGGAATGGCTTTTGGAACGGGCACACATCCGACAACCGTTATGTGCATACAAGCACTTGAAAGAACTGTTAAACCAGGTGACCGCGTTGTTGACGTTGGCACAGGTTCTGGAGTTCTGAGTATCGCGGCTGCAAAGCTTGGTGCTTCAAAAGTAGAAGCGATGGATCTTGATGATGTAGCAGTTCAGGTGGCGAAACTGAATATTAAACTCAATAAAGTTCAGGAAGTCGCAACAGTATCCCAAAACAACCTTTTAGATGGTGTGACAGAGGGAGCAGACATTGTTGTCGCGAATATTCTGGCTGAAGTGATTCTTAGGTTCGCTGATGATGCCGGCAAAATTGTGAAAAATGGCGGCTATTTCATTACCTCTGGAATCATCCAGCAGAAAAAAGAAGTTGTTAAGGATGCGATGATCAACGCTGGTTTTGAAATTGAAGAAATTATTGCAATGGAAGACTGGGTTGCAATCATAGGCAAAAAGAAATAATCTAGGAAAAAGGGGAACATGCAATGCCCCTTTTTTCTGTCTTTTATTTAGTAAACAGCCTCATTTTGATTGGAAAGCAGGTGCTGTGGTGCAGCGTTATTTTATTGATGGACAGGAAAGCAAGAATCAATTCATTATTAGTGGCGATGATTATCATCACATTGTACGAGTCATGAGAATGAAGGCTGGGGATCAAATTATTTGTGTTTTGCCAGAGGGAAAAAGTGCGATTTGTCTTATTGCAGAAATTACCGATGAAATGGTTGTGGCAAACGTTGTAAAATGGGAAGAAGGAACCTCTGAGCTGCCGGTCCATATCGTTATAGCGAGCGGTCTGCCTAAAGGGGATAAGCTCGAATTGATTATCCAGAAGGGCACAGAACTTGGTGCCTATGAATTTGTCCCCTTCACCGCATCCCGCTCAGTTGTTAAATGGGATGGCAAAAAAGCCGCCAAAAAGGTTGAACGGTGGCAAAAGATTGCCAAGGAAGCTGCGGAGCAGTCTCATCGCAGCAGAGTTCCCAATGTTAAAGAACCGGTTAGCGTCAAAGAACTTATTAAAGCCAGCAGTAAGTACGAGCATAAGCTTATAGCCTATGAGGAGGAAGCAAGGGAGGGCGAAGCATCAGTCCTTTCTTTAACTTTAAAGAAATTGCAGGCAGGCGAAAGCCTCCTGATCGTCTTTGGCCCGGAAGGCGGATTGACTTCCGAGGAGGTTTCCCTTCTTGGAGAAAACGGCTTTGTATCCTGTGGTCTTGGACCGCGCATCTTGCGCACAGAAACAGCGCCATTATATGTACTGTCAGCTGTTTCCTATCATTTTGAATTATTGGGGTGAAAATAATGCCTACAGTTGCGTTTCATACATTAGGTTGTAAGGTTAATCATTACGAAACAGAGGCCATTTGGCAGTTATTTAAAGAACAAGGATATGAG
>NZ_JBAVFI010000545.1:0-10446 GCF_049588175.1 Mesobacillus sp. | reverse complement strand
AAAGGAATTGTCTGCTGGTGCATCAAAGGTAGCTGCCGGTTTACAAGAAGCAAACAGCAAGCTTCCTGCCATGGAGGACGGTACACTCAAGCTCAAACAGGGCTCAGAGCAGCTGTCACAAAATATGCTTGCCTGGAAAAAGGGTTCAGATAATGCAGCAGCAGGAGCAAATGAACTGCACTCAGGCATTCAAGAGCTGCAGAAACAAATGCAAATGATGCAGCCGCTTTTAGCCGCTTATCCAGAAAAGCAGCAACAATTGGCAGAAGCATTGCAAAAATTGGAAGCAGGAAGTGCCGAGCTTGCTCAAGGGACAGGAACTCTTTCAGATTCCGCTGGTGCCCTTGCAGGAGGAGCACAGCAGCTGAATGGCGGTCTGAATCAATTATCTCAGGGTCAATCACAGCTGAGCAAAGGATTTGAGGCTCTATCGTCAGGAGGAGCACAGCTTCAAGAAGGAGCCAATAAACTAGCTGCTGGACAGGAACAGTTTAATTCCGGGATGGGCATGTTTGGTGAAAAGCTTGCCGAAGCAAAATCAGGATCAGATAAGCTTGCAGCAGGATCAACGAAGCTTGCTGGAGGCATGGACCAGCTTGCAGCAGGATCATCTGCAATGGCAGATGGAGCTGGTAAGCTGTCATCTGGTGCTGAGAGGCTTGCTGATGGAAATGGAAAAGTAGCTGATGGCACAACGGAACTTGCCGATAAGCTTAAAGAAGGTGCAGAAAAAGCGAAGGTCAATCCTTCTGATGATACGTATGATATGCTTGCTGCTCCTGTTAAATTGGAGAATGAGAAAATCAACAAAGTTCCAAACTATGGAACAGGTTTCGCACCATACTTTTTATCTTTAGGACTTTTTGTCGGTGCATTGCTGCTGTCTATAGTCTTTCCGTTAAGAGAACCTGCAGGGGTGCCATCAAGCGGCTCCAGCTGGTTCAGGAGTAAGTTTGTGATTTTAGCAGGAATAGGTGTTGTTCAGGCATTGATTGCTGATGCCATATTGCTTGGAGGATTAGGTTTGCAGGTTAAGAGCCTTCCGCTCTTCCTGATCTTTTCCATAATAACAAGTTTGACATTTATCGCCCTTGTCCAATTCCTTGTCACTTTATTGGGGGATCCAGGACGATTTGTGGCAATTGTCATCTTGATCTTGCAGCTTACAACAAGTGCAGGAACATTCCCATTGGAATTGATCCCAGGATTCTTGCAGAAATTCAATGCATTCTTGCCAATGACGTATTCAGTACAAGGCTTCAAAGCCGTCATTTCAAGCGGGGATATCAGCTTCATGTGGCTAAATGCCGGAATCCTCGGAGCGTATATTGCTGCATTTTCAATTGGAACCTGGTTCTACTTCCATCTAATGCATAAGAGGCGATTTGCCGTTTCTGCAGAAAAATAGATGTTTTTTATAGCTTTTTAAAAAAGGCCAGCCGTTCAAAAAATGAACGAGCTGGCCTTTTTTTTGCTATAAAAAATTGTTTATTTTATCCAGAAAAACAAAATTAGGAAATTAATAGAAGTTTTATAGTTTCCCGGGATGCATGCATCCATCGCACTTATTTCCATAACATTCGTGCTGTTCTTTTATTGGTTCTCCACACTCCAAGCATTGTTTCTGAGGTAAGTTACGAAAGAATTCAACGATATTTTCAATCATGTTGTTCGCCTCCAATTTATAAAAGTGTTTTGATACAGTTTAGTTATTATTTAAATTGTATTATAACAGAGTAATATCGTCAATGATTGTTTTCTGAAAAATACCGTTTAAATGAAAAAATGGGCAAAATGAAGTATAGTGGAAGCAAACACGGGTTTAAAGGAGGAATATCAATGAAGCTCACTATAGTAGGGTGCTGGGGCGGATATCCTAAGGTTAATGAAGCAAGCACCGGGTATTTGCTCGAGCATGATGGCTTTAAGCTTATGATCGATTTTGGCAGCGGTGTCCTGGCGAAGCTCCAAAACTTTGTACAACCGGAAGAGTTGGATGCGCTAGTGCTGTCACACTACCATCCTGATCATGTAGCTGATATCGGTGTGCTGCAGCACGCAAGACTTATCCAGGGGTTTCTAGGTAAAAAGTCGGCTCAGCTGCCAATATACGGTCATGCAAAGGACAAGCAGGAATTCGCAAAGCTTACATATAAAAACATCACAAAGGGTATAGCTTTTGACCCTGAGAAAAAGCTGGAAATTGGTCCTTTTACCATTACCTTCATGACCGCGGTACACCCTGTACCATGCTATGCAATGAGAATTGAAGCAGGAGGGAAAGTCCTGGTTTACACGGCAGACACTTCTTACAAGGAAGAATTCATTTCCTTTGCTTCAGGGGCAGATTTGCTGCTTTCCGAGTGCAATTTTTATGGCAGCCAGGATGGCAAAGGTGCAGGCCATATGAACAGTTATGATAATGGAAGGCTCGCTCAGAAAGCAGAAGTTAAACAGCTCATGCTGACTCACCTTCCTCATTACGGTGAACTGGAACAGCTTGTTACTGAAGCATTGACCATCTATGAAGGCCCGATATCATTGGCAAAAGAAGGACTGGAGTTTACATTATAAAAGGAGAATCAACGATGCTATTTATTGATAATAAAGGGATCACAGATCCGAGAATCAACCTGGCGATAGAAGAATACGCCTTAAAGAACCTCGATATAAACGAAACATATCTTTTATTTTATATAAACGAACCGTCCATCATCATTGGCAAAAACCAGAACACGATCGAAGAAATCAATACAGAGTATGTTGAGAAGAATGGCATCCACGTAGTCCGTCGTCTATCAGGCGGAGGCGCTGTATACCATGATTTAGGCAACCTGAATTTCAGCTTCATTACGAAGGATGACGGAGAAAGCTTTCATAACTTCAGAAAGTTTACAGAGCCAGTTGTCAATGCTTTGAGAAAATTAGGCGTGGACGCAGAATTAAGCGGAAGGAATGATCTTCTTGCTGAAGGAAGAAAAATTTCAGGAAATGCCCAGTTCTCTACAAGGGGCCGAATGTTCAGCCATGGAACCTTATTATTCGATTCAGAAATCGAGAGTGTTGTTTCAGCCCTTAACGTGAAAAAAGATAAAATCGAATCAAAAGGCATTAAATCCATACGGAGCCGTGTGGCCAACATTTCTGAGTTTCTTTCTGAAAAAAAGACAATTGAAGAGTTCCGCAGCCTTCTATTAAAAAATATTTTTGAAGGGATGGAGGAAATTCCGGAGTATATCTTAACGGAAAAGGATTGGGAGAATATCCATGAACTTTCAAAAGAAAGATATCAGAACTGGGACTGGAACTATGGGAAGTCACCGAAATTCAATCTTCAGCATTCTCATCGTTTCCCTGTCGGCCAAATAGATGTGCGCTTTGAGGTGAACAAAGGAATCATTGAAAACTGCAAAATATATGGAGATTTCTTTGGTGTCGGCGATGTGAACGAAATTGAAGCTAAGCTCACAGGCCTAAAATATGAGAAATCACAAATAGCGGCAGCTTTAGAAGAGATTGATATCAAACATTATTTCGGAAATGTTTCTAAGGAAGATTTCATTAATCTAATTTATTGAGCAGGAAGAAACGCGATGTCTTTGACACCGCGTTTTTTATTCATTTTCAGTTAAATTGACGAAAATGTCAGCACATTTTTCTTGAATACATAATTTTCTTTCAATATAATATATTTAGAAAACTTTTTACAGTTTGGTGATGTTACATCACCACAAAGGGGGAAGGGAGTTAATGAATCTTTCATCACAGCTTCATCACACTGCCTCGGTGCTTGGCGAAAAGCCGGCATATTTTTTCATGGACAAGGCGAGTACATATGCTGAACTTGATGCAGCTGTTACCAAGTTTGCTTCGGGCCTTGAAAAACTAGGGGTGAAAAAAGGCGATCATATCGCGCTGCTGTTAGGAAACTCTCCACATTTTGTCATCAGCTTGTACGGAGCTCTCCGGCTCGGTGCAACAGTAATTCCCATCAATCCAATTTATACTGCAGATGAAATTGGCTATATTCTGAACAACGGGGATGTTAAAGCCGTTGTTGGACTGGACCTGATGTTGCCTTTGGCTGAAAAAATGCATCAGCACCTGCCTAAGGTAGAGAATTTCATCATTTGCGAAACAGGTCAGAGCCAAATGTCAGAAGAGGAAATTTCCAAGTTGTCATTGGGTTCAAAAATGAAACCGTTTACACATATCGTCGGTTTTGGTGATCTCGGATATAAAGGGCCAGAGCTTAATGAGGACGATGTCGCCATCATTCTTTATACATCTGGAACAACAGGAAAACCAAAGGGTGCCATGCTTACACACAAGAACCTTTATAGCAATGCGAAAGATGTAAGCGATTACCTGAAGATGAATGAAGATGATCGTGTCATTACTGCATTGCCAATGTTTCATGTGTTTTGTTTGACAGTTGCCCTGAATGCACCATTAATGAATGGAGGAACTTTGTTAATTGTTCCTCGCTTCAGCCCGGCAGAGGTTTTCAGAATTGCAAAGAAATATGAGGCAAGTGTATTTGCTGGAGTACCTACGATGTACAATTTCTTATTCCAGTATCCTGAAGGAAATCCGGATGATTTAAAATCATTGAGACTGTGCATTTCCGGAGGAGCATCACTTCCTGTAGCATTGCTGCATAATTTCGAAAGAAAATTCAACGTGATGGTCTCCGAAGGGTATGGACTGTCCGAAGCTTCACCAGTGACATGTTTTAACCCGCTAGACCGCCCTCGCAAGGCTGGTTCGATTGGCACTTCGATTATCAATGTAGAAAACAAGGTTGTAAATGAACTAGGGGAAGAAGTTGCTCCTGGAGAAGTTGGCGAATTGATTGTTCGTGGGCCAAATGTGATGGCGGGCTACTATAAAATGCCTGAAGAGACGGCTGCAACAATCAAGGATGGCTGGCTTTATACTGGCGACCTTGCGCGCATGGACGATGAAGGTTATTTTTATATCGTCGACCGCAAAAAAGATATGATCATTGTCGGTGGGTACAATGTGTATCCTCGTGAAGTCGAAGAGGCTTTGTATAACCATCCTGATGTAGTTGAGGTTGCCGTCCTGGGGGTACCAGACCCTAATTTGGGCGAAGCAGTCAGATGCTACGTTGTCAGCAAGAATCCCGAACTGACAGAAGAGCAGCTGCTCGATTATTGCCGTGAGCATATGGCTAAATACAAATTGCCAAGTGCAATCGAGTTCTTGGAAGAACTGCCTAAGAATACAACCGGCAAAATTTTAAGAAGAGCATTAAAAAATCAAATTTTACAGGGTCAATAAATTTGAGAGAGGCTGGCTTCCAAGCAGGCCTCTTTTTTAAAGAGGATTTTTTTATATTAACCAAGAATGAGAATAAAGAAAGGAGTGTTGTGGTTTGCAAAATATCCATTTTGAATTAAAAGGGCATACTGCTATCGTCACACTAAATCGCCCTGATGCACTCAACGCATTTAATTATGACACGCTTGAAGAACTTCAGAAGACAGTTGAAAAAATCAGGACAAGCCTTGAAGCAAGAGTGATTATTTTTACAGGTGCCGGAGAGAAAGCATTCAGTGTTGGAGCGGATCTAAAAGAGCGCAGGACTTTGGCTGATGAAGACGTAAAGCGGAATATTTATAAAATAGGTGAAGTATTCACTGCAATTGACCAGCTGCCGCAGCCTACGATCGCAGCAATCAATGGATTCGCGTTTGGAGGCGGGATGGAGCTAGCCCTTGCCTGTGATTTCCGCATTGCTGCAGCGGGAACACTCATGGGTTTGACAGAAACAAGTCTTGCCATCATCCCCGGCGCCGGAGGAACACAGCGTCTGCCAAGGCTAGTCGGACAGGCAAAAGCATTAGAATTGATTTTGACTGCCCGCCGAATTAAATCAGAAGAAGCTCTGCAATATGGCCTTGTCACATCAGTAGCCGAGAAAAAAGATTTACTTGATGAGTGCTTCCGTTTGGCAGAAATGATGCTCGCTAACGGACCAGTGGCATTACAGCAGGCAAAATTCGCTATTAAGCAGGGAATGAATGCGGATCTGCAGACTGGACTGCAACTTGAGCGAAAAGCGTATGAAGTGACGATTCCGACTGAAGACCGCCTTGAGGCTCTAGCTGCTTTTAGTGAGAAGAGGAAGCCAGTATTTAAAGGAAAATGATGAAACACGGCTTTGGCCGTGTTTTTTTATTTCGGGAGAAGAAGTACTTTTCCATGGTAATGGAAGTATGTATAATATATTTTAATGATTAAATAGTTTAATGGAGTAAAGGGTTAAATATTTAATAGTTTAGAAAGGCGGGAAGCGCGTGGAAAGCACATTAGCAGTCAAGCAAGCAACAGAGTTTAAAAAAGGAATCCAATCAGGCATCAGTATTGCGATAGGCTATATGCCGATTGCGCTTACCTTCGGTTTGATTGCCAAGACGACAGGACTTTCATTGGGTGAAACAGTGATGATGAGCCTGCTGGTTTTTGCGGGTGCAGCTCAATACATATCATTAAGCCTGCTGGCGCAGGGAATTGGGATTTTTGAAATTGTCCTTACTACTTTTATTGTTAATATCCGTCATTTTCTTATGTCTGCCTCACTGAACGAAAAGGCGGACGAGGACAGTATCCCCGCGAGAATGGCCTATTCATTCGGCATTACCGATGAAACCTTTTCGGTGGCTGCGACTCGTGAAGGAACTGTAAATGCAGGATACATGTTCGGTTTGAACCTTACCGCTTATTTTAGCTGGGTAATCTTTTCAGGATTAGGCTTCCTCATTGGTGCAGGGTTGCCGCAAACCCTGCAGGAGAGCATGTCGGTTGCTCTTTATGCAATGTTTGTCGGACTGTTGGTGCCGTCGATGAAAAATAATGTGAAGGTAGTTTTTCTCGCCATTCTCGCGGCGTGCTTCAACTCAATTTTCACCTTGGCTGAACTAATGTCTACCGGCTGGTCAATTGTATTGGCAACTCTCCTGTCCGCTATTTTAGTAGAATTAGTGGAAACGATTAAGAATGGCAGGAGGACAGAAGCAGATGAGTAGAGAAATGATCATCATGATTATCGGAATGGCAGTCGTAACATACCTTCCCAGAATGCTTCCATTTGTTATGTTCAAGGGGAAGGAACTGCCCCCATTTTTACAGGGAGTGTTGAAAAACGTGCCATATGCCACGCTTGGTGCCCTTATTTTCCCAGCGATACTTTTTATCCAGGAAGATATCTGGTACGGTGTCATCGGAGCAACATCCGCGTTCATTGCCGCTTTCTTAGGTGCAAATGTAATCGTCGTAGTCATAGGTTCTATTTCCGTTTTGACATTATATTCGTATTTTTTCTAGATCTGCTTTGTTGCAGGTCTATTTTTTTATACTTGAAAGATTTTATAAAAATCAAGCACCAAATGAAATAAATAACGAAATGTTGACAAGGTCAGAGAATACATTATAATTAACTTTATTAATTCCGACTAAACTTATTTGTTTTATTTGAATGGGGTGATTTAATTGTTCATTTCTATAAATAATGTTCATAAACAATACGCAGATAAAGATAATCACCAGATTGATATTTTGAAAGGTATTGATCTTGGAGTAAATAAAGGTGAATTTGTTTCGATTCTTGGTCCTTCTGGCTGCGGGAAATCTACGCTTCTATCAATTGTTGCCGGTCTAACTCCAGCAACCAGCGGAGAAATTCTTATTGATGGCAAGCGTATTGAAAAACCTGGAAAGGATCGGGGAATGGTTTTTCAGCAGGCAGCTTTGTTTCCTTGGCTGAATGTGCTGGAGAATGTCATCTTTCCTTTTAAAAGAGAACTGCCAAAGAAACAGGCAGAATCAGAAGCGAAAAAATATCTGCAAATGGTTCAGCTAGGAAACTATACAGGGCATTATCCACACGAGCTGTCTGGCGGGATGCAGCAGCGTGTCGCAATCGCCAGAGCACTTGCGATGAATCCGGATATTCTCTTGATGGATGAACCATTTGGCGCGCTTGATGAACAGACGCGTTCTCGTCTGCATGACCAGCTGGAGACCATCTGGACAGAAACGCAAAAGACGATTTTATTTGTAACTCACAGCATCTCTGAATCAATCAAACTATCAGACCGGATCATCGTGATGGGGACGAAGCCTGGTATCATCCTTAAGGATATTAAGGTGGATATCCCAAGACCGCGCCATCAGCACAAAAAAGCGATGGTGGAGCTGGAAGAATACATCATGGGATTCCTGAAGAAGGAAATCGACAAAGTGGTCAGAGAGGAACTTGCACATGAATCCAACCATTAAAAGAATCATATTTTTCACAGCAATCATTGCATTTTGGTATACAGGATCGAAACTGGAGTGGTGGCTGCCAATCATTTTGCCGTCTCCGGAAAAAGTGCTTGAGGCGTTAGTGACTGGATTCCAGGATAAAACATTGATATACGATTTAGTCGCCAGCTTTAAACGTCTGGCAATTGGTCTCGGGATATCTCTCGTGATTGGATCAGCACTGGGAGTCCTGCTCGCGAGGTCAAAATCTGCCGATGAGACGATAGGTACAGTCGTGCTTGCACTTCAAAGCGTGCCAAGTATCGTCTGGCTGCCACTGGCCATTATGTGGTTCGGCATGAATGAAAAAGCCGTTATATTCGTTGTTGTACTAGGTGGCACATTTGTAATGACTCTCAATCTCAGAATGGGCATTAAAAATGTTTCACCACTTTATATAAAAGCAGCCAGGACAATGGGGTCCACCGGCTGGGATTTATTTCGAAGAGTGATTTTTCCTGCATCGATTCCATATGCCGTGACAGGCGCAAGGCTAGCATGGGCATTTGCCTGGCGTGCGTTGATGGCAGGTGAGCTGTTGAGCACCGGACCGGGGCTTGGCTACACGCTGCGCTATGCTTCAGATTTCGGGAACATGGCTCTAGTAATTGGTGTCATGATTATCATTGGGGTTATTGGAACAATTGTAGACCAGATCATTTTCCAGCGGATCGAAAAATCGGTGCTTCACCGCTGGGGACTTGAATCATAAAACTAAGGGGGAAATCTTATGAAAAAAGCTATTTTAGTAGTAACCTTCTTGTTCACGTTTGCGGTGCTGCTTTCCGGATGCGGTTCAGGAGGAGCCTCGAAAACAGGCGCTAAAAAAGAAAAAATCGTTATCGGTTATTTTCCGAACATCAATCATGTACCAGCAATGGTCGCAAAGGATAAAGGGTTTTACCAGCAGCAGCTTGGCGACGGCACAACAATAGAGTATAAAACCTTCGCTGAAGGCGGCTCGTTCATGACGGCGCTTAAAACCGGCGAAATTGATGCGGGACTTGTAGGTCCTGCTCCTGCGATGAACAATTATACAACAGGTGCTGATGTGAAAATCATCGCCGGGGCGTCGACTGGCGGCACGGTCGTTTTAGCAAGAAAAGGAGTCAGCATCGACTCTGTTGAAGACTTTGCAGGCAAAACCTTCATTACTCCAGGCGTTGGCTGCACACATGACGTTCAATATGAAACATATCTGGAGGAAGCGGGCATTACATCAGAGCGCATAGGCGGAACGATGAAGCATCTGACAGGACAGCCGGCACAATATGCTGCCATGCTGAAATCTGGAAAAATCGACATTGCTGTAGCTCCTGAACCATGGGCTGCTGTTATTGAAAAACAAACGGGTGCTCAGGTGGTCATAGGCTGGGATGAAGTAGCATATGGCGAAACACTGCCGGCTTCTGTCATGGTCACTTCAGGTAAAATGATTAAGGAAAACCCTGAAACCGTTCAAAAAATTATTGATGCTCATAAGCAAGCGGTCAAATTCATCAATGAAAATCCTGAGGAAGCACAACAGATCACAATTAAAGACATCAAAGAAACAACAAAGCAAGAGCTCGAAAAGGACGTAGTAGAGCTAGCCTGGGAGCGAATTGGTTTCACTTATGAAGTAGATGAGAAAACAATCCAGGAGTTCTCTGATTCCTCCTATGCCTTGAAATTCCTAAAGGATAAACCCGACTTTAAGAAATTGATCGATAAAACTTTTATCAATTAATATAAACAAGTTATGCAGAGTACCAAGAAATCATCTTGGTACTCTTTTTCTATGACTCTTTTCTAAATGATTATTGTTTTGAACCGAATTTTATAAACAAATCGATGACTAGAGCGGAAGTACATGACTCTAGCGGGATGGGTGAGAGATAAAATGTTCCGATCAGGAGATCATTTTTTCACCAAGCATGCGCATGAAGTGCCAAGAAGACTCAACAGCCATCCGGAAAGCGAGCACCCTTTCATTCGAGTCAACAGCTTTTCCTCTAGCAGATGGTCTTGAGCAACCGTCCGCCGTCCGTGAACGATTCAAACCCGCTTCTTATCAGAGGAATGTATGTGAACGGGCAAGTTAAATTAATCCACCAATAAGCCCCCTTGGCC
>NZ_JBAVFI010000544.1:0-1655 GCF_049588175.1 Mesobacillus sp. | reverse complement strand
GGCAAATGTAGATATGGCCAGTACCGATAACCACATTACAGTAATTTTTGTCTTGGAATAGCCGTTTTTCTTCATCCCCGCAGTACTGGAAAGACCCTCAGGAATATTACTGATAAAAATGGCGACTACCAGGAGGAAACTCACCGTTTCTTGCTCAAGAAGACTTGCGCCGATCATGATTGACTCTGGAACAGCATCGATGATGGTACCGATGAATAAGGCGATTCCCGCACTCTCAGCGGCCTGAGTTCCAGATCTTTTTCGATGCGAAGCTCCTTTTTTGGAGACGATATAGTCGAATATAGTAAAAACGGCAGCACCAGAGAGGAATCCAATAGCGGTAGAATTAATGCCGCCCGTACGCACCGCTTCTCCTATAAGCTCATAGGAAGCCGCACCAATCAGGACTCCGGTTCCAAATGCCATAATAAAGCCAATCACTTTTTTAGGAAGTGAGAAAAACATTGCCACCAGGGAGCCTAGCAAAACCGCCGACCCCGAAACCGCACCCCACATTGCTGCATGCCACATAAATACGCTTCGCTCCTTTCATATAAAAAAATTACCCATTAATTATTGAGGCAAACGTGAATGAAGTGAACCCAGAGGGGGATAGGAAGAGGAGAATACACTTAGACTTTCCCATTAAAAAGGATATTATCATTGGTACATGGGGACGGTTCTCATGTTCCTAAAAGGAACGTGAGAACCGTCCCTGTGTTCCTTAAGATGTAAAGCGAAAAATCTTTTTTTGTGAAAATAAATTAATAGAATTACAGGATTTCCAGTTGTAAAATTAGTATTAAACCATTTGAGATCCATTTTGAAAAAGGGGAGAAAGTGAAACCTTACCTATAAATTGACCGTTTTCAGCATTTTAATTATCTAAAAATTCATAAATTTAAAGAAAATAAGAGGTTGATGAAGTTGAAAATGGATGAAAAAGAACAAACAATTTTTAATCATACGGGAAATAAAATCATTACTGAAGATAGAGAAATTAACATAATTGCTAGATTAGAGGAACCATTGATCGTGGTTTTAGGAAATGTTTTAAGCTATGAAGAATGCGATGAGTTAATTAGGATGTCAAAAGATCGATTGCACCGTTCAAAGCTTGCTGATGGCCGGGAAGTGGATGAGCTCAGGACAAGCAGCTGTATGTTTTTTGAAGAAGGAGAAAATGACTTTGTTGCCAGGATTGAAAAAAGAGTATCACAGATCATGAATATCCCTGTTGAACATGGCGAAGGTCTGCAAATTTTAAATTATCAAATTGGCCAGGAGTATAAAGCGCATTATGACTTTTTTACATCGAAAAGTAAGGTAATAAACAATCCTAGAATCAGCACACTCGTCATGTACTTAAATGACGTAGAGGAAGGCGGAGAAACCTACTTCCCTAAGCTGAATTTCTCCGTATCTCCGCAAAAAGGCATGGCAGTGTACTTTGAATATTTCTATGATGATCAAACCCTGAACGATTTGACATTACATGGCGGGGCACCCGTTATTGTTGGAGATAAGTGGGCTGCAACACAATGGATGAGGAGAAAGAAAATGTAATAGGAATATGGGGACGGTTCTCGCGTTTCATTCTGAAACACGAGAACCGTCCCCATGTATTACAAAAGAAGTTATATGAGAGTTTTGGT
>NZ_JBAVFI010000543.1:0-1970 GCF_049588175.1 Mesobacillus sp. | reverse complement strand
GGTCAAATCAGCTCTCATCAAAAACCCTTTTCGAATTCCTTCCTGAATAAAGCCAATAAAATAAACTGAATCTTCTAATGACATTTTTTTAACCTTCTGCCTATAGGATTCTAGTAATGGACCATTTCCCGCAATCACAAAGCACAAATTCGGATTGGTTTCTTTCATCATTGATGCTGCCTTTATCAATGTCTCAAAGCCTTTCTCTTTAACGATTCTTCCAATCGAAAAGATAACCTTCTTTCCTTTAATAAAAGGATATACTTCTTCAACATCTATTACTGGAAGACCCGTTTCTTCGATTATTGATCCATTTGGAATAACTGAAATCTTAGATTCTGGAACTCCAAATAATTGCTTGATCTCGTCTGCCATATAGGCACTGCATACAATTACCTTATCTGATGAATGGGCAAGCGCCTTTTCCTTGTCAAAAACAAATTGCTGCAGCTCGGTAAAGATTCCTTTGTTCCGTCCATATTCCGTGCCATGGATTGTAGCGGCAAGTGGAATCCCTAAGGATTTACTTAATAATTCTGCTGCAGGACCTGTCATCCAATCATGAGTATGGACCATATCCACGATGGTATCCCGTGCAATGGAAAGCCCTATGTTGGCTGCTGCCAAATTCAAGCCGCCAATCCATGAAATGAAATTTGAATCCTGGTCATTTAAGGGAGCTACCCGATGGATGTGCACTCCATCCTTCTTTTCATAGCCGGGTGCACCATGTGGCCTTGAAGAAATAACATGGATTTCATAATTCCTTTTCACAAGCTCGATGGAAAGTGCATGAACATGTCTCGCAAGACCGCCTACAATATGGGGAGGATACTCCCATGAGAGCATAAGAATGGTTTTCTTTAGTTCTGTTTCTTTCCTCTGAATCACTTCTTGCTGCTCCCTTCGAGGTTCTCATAATACGTGTACGTACTTACATGTCCAACCCATTCAGGTGATTTCTCAGGAAGATCACGACGTTCAGGAGTTATCGATTTAACATTTAATATAATTGGATTTGATCTCAGCAATGGAAAAAAATCTTCCTCATTGCGCTTGATTCCAAGCTCAACGACATAATTCCGTTTTTCACTTATACCTTTATATAGCCAGCTTGATATTCCTTGCCTTAAAATCACTTCATGGATGCACAGTGTTTGCGTTCTAGTACCATTAGCAGAAGTAATCTCAAACAATCGCAATGATTTAACAATCTTTGCTTCTGGAAGATTGAAATAATCAGACATGAACTTCAATTTTTCATCCTGCAGCTGCCAAAAAACAAACAGCTTGTCAGGCGAAAGGATTCGCGCAGCAAGATGGTCTGATTCCCAAGTTGAACAATTTTTGTACGTCACCAAACTGCACCCCCAAATTAATAGTTTATTGCTAATATTGATAATGTATTCTATAAATTTATGTTAGCATTTTAACTACCTTGCTACAATGAACGCAAATTGTCGTAATTTGCACCTTATTGCTTTATCAGCGGAAGAATGGGCAAATAATTTTCTATAGTTAATATGTATTACAAATATGGTCTATAATCGACATGCTTTACAACGACTGGAAATCATATTATGACAAAACTATCATTTTTTTTCAGGAAAAAAATAAAAATCGAAATTTCGAATGTGGAATGGTACACTAACTTTATGTGTTTTAATTACAGCTCGGGAGGTATCACAGATGGGCTACATAATATTAAGCCTGATTGCCTTGGCCGCTATCCTTTTCATACTTTCTTTCTTTTTAAAAGATCCGTATAAGGAACTGCGCGAGGAAATTGATCAGCTGACAATCCAGCAGATTCAAGATCTTTATCAGATCAAAAAAAAGCTGAAAGTACTTGAAGAAGAATTGCTAGTCAATGATTCAGTCCTGGAAAAACGATCTTCTTTTAATACAGGAAAAAAGCAAATCCACGATATCATTAAAAATCAAGTATGGTCACTTGCCCAGCAGGGAAT
>NZ_JBAVFI010000542.1:0-3823 GCF_049588175.1 Mesobacillus sp. | reverse complement strand
AAGCTCTTCTTCAGAAGCATTTTTGGTTGAGTTTACTGTTGAAAGAATCCCTCCCCCTTGAGCGAGAATTTCTAAATACGGAATACCTTCCTGCTTCATTGAAAGTTCGTGCTCTCGGGAACCTCCAAAAACTAGATGAGTATGCGGATCAACAAGACCCGGGGAAACAACCTTACCTTTTGCATCGATCTTCTCTTTTGCCTTCATGCCAGCAGCTTCAACATCAAGTCCTGCCCAAGCGACTCTCCCATCCTTTATTCCTAATGCCGCGTTTTCCATTATATTAAGCTTCTTCATTTCCAGGCCCTTCAATGGCATATCAGAGCCTTTCGGTAAAATTAGCTGTCCTATGTTGTGTACAAGTAAATCGAATTCCAATACTTCTCACCCTTTCTTTTTTCGAATGTGGTTCGGTGTCAAATCAAGATGAAATACAATTATCTCAACTTGATATCTGAAATTTAAGGAAGCATTGGGATATCTACACCTTTTTCCTTTGCTGTTTCGATTGCTTGTTCATAACCAGCGTCTGCATGGCGGACTACCCCCATGCCTGGATCTGTTGTTAAAACTCTTCTTAAGCGTTCCTCAGCAAGGTCGGTTCCATCTGCCACTACAACCATACCGGCATGCAATGAATATCCCATTCCGACACCACCACCATGATGGACAGAAATCCACGAACCTCCAGCCGCTACGTTTACAAGCGCGTTCAGAATTGCCCAGTCACCAACGGCGTCGCTGCCATCCTTCATTGCTTCAGTTTCACGATTCGGAGAGGAAACTGAACCGCTATCCAAATGATCGCGGCCGATGACAATCGGTGCCTTTAATTCTCCATTGCGTACTAATTCATTGATTGCGAGACCCATTTTCATACGTTCTCCGTAACCAAGCCAGCATATGCGGGCAGGTAATCCCTGGAACTCGACTTTTTCCTGAGCCATGTCAATCCAGCGCTGAAGCGGCTCATTTTCTGGGAAAAGCTCTTTAATCAGCTCATCTGTACGGTGAATGTCCGCAGGGTCTCCAGATAGAGCAGCCCATCGGAAAGGTCCTTTACCTTCACAGAAAAGAGGACGGATATAGGCAGGTACAAAACCTGGGAAATCAAAGGCGTGCTCCTCGCCATTATCCTTGGCCACCTGCCGAATATTGTTGCCATAGTCGAACGTGACCACTCCCCTGCGCTGGAATTCAAGCATAGCCGCAACATGCTTAGTCATTGAGAAGGATGATTGCTTTACATATTCCTTAGGATCTTCCTTGCGAAGTTTTGCTGCTTCCTCCAATGATAGGCCAACAGGAATATACCCATTTAAAGGGTCATGTGCAGAAGTCTGGTCTGTCACAATATCAACCTTAAAGTTTCTCTGAAGCAATTCAAGATGCAGCTCAGCAGCATTCCCTACGAGTCCGATCGACAGTGCTTCCCCTTTATGCTTGGCATCCGTTGCCCACTCCATTGCTTCATCAATCGAATAAGTCATCCGATCACAGTAACGAGTATCAATACGCTTTTGGATTCTCGCAGGATCAATTTCGACTGCGATACAAACGCCACCATTCATTGTCACTGCTAATGGCTGAGCGCCACCCATACCTCCTAAGCCTGCTGTTAATGTAATCGTGTTCTTTAATGAACCTCCAAAATGCTGCCTTCCGACCTCTGCAAATGTTTCGTAAGTCCCTTGCAGGATTCCCTGTGAACCTATATAGATCCAGCTGCCAGCTGTCATTTGGCCATACATCATCAATCCCTTTTGATCAAGTTCATGGAAATGCTCCCAGTTTGCCCACTTTGGCACCAAAACAGAATTGGATAATAACACTCTTGGTGCAGCTCTATGTGTTTTAAAAACCGCAACAGGCTTCCCTGATTGGATCAGCATCGTTTCGTCGTTTTCTAGTCTGCGAAGTGTATCAACAATTGCATCAAAAGCTTCCCAGTTTCTTGCTGCTTTACCAATCCCCCCATAAACGACTAGAGCTTCAGGGTTTTCAGCAACCTCCGGATCTAAATTGTTATATAACATCCTTAATGCTGCTTCTTGTTCCCAACCCTTACATTCAAGCTCAAGACCCTTTTTTGCTCTGATATTTCTTTTAGCTTCGATTGCCATGTTTTCCACTCCTTCTTTTATTTATGAAATATAGAATTATAGAATTATAGCTTTTATCCTTCGTGAACCAGATTCCCTTCGTCCTTTGTTATAGCTGTCCATTGCCTATTATTTTTTTTTAGCCAGACAGCAAGCCTCTCAATGTCCTCTGAGAATATACGATCCTCCGTAATAGAAGGGACAATTTTTCTGGCATCCTCATAGAATGCCCTTGTTTGAGGAGACATTTTATCGACTCCTCGGTACTGAACAGCCTGAAGGGCACAGATGCATTCAATCGCCAGTACACGCCTAACATTTTGAATAATATTATGGGCATGGCGTGCTGCGATCGTCCCCATGCTTACATGGTCTTCCTGGTTTGCAGAGGAAGGGATTGAATCTACACTTGCAGGATGAGCAAGCGTCTTGTTTTCCGACACTAACGATGCCGCGCTGTATTGCATGATCATGGCTCCAGATTGCAGCCCTGGCTGCGGACTTAAAAACGGCGGCAAATCGTTTAACTGGGGATTTACAAGCCGTTCAATCCTGCGCTCAGAAATGCTCGCAAATTCCGCTACAGCAATTTTCATAAAATCCATTGCAATGGCGATCGGCTGGCCATGGAAATTACCGCCAGATATGACTGTTTCGCCTCCATCAAAAATCAATGGATTATCAGTCGCTGCGTTCATCTCAATCTCCAGTTTTTCTTTTACATAATCAAGCGCCTGCCAGGAAGCACCATGTACCTGTGGAATACATCTTAATGAGTACGCGTCCTGAACCCTTTTTTCCCCTTGCCTTGTTATAAGCTTACTGCCTGACAGCAGGCCTCTCATTCGCTCAGCAACGTCTATCTGCTGTTTGTAGCCTCGCGCCTCATGGATGGCAGGATGAAATGCATCTATAACACCCTCAAGCCCTTCCATAGTAAGAGCTGAAATCCATTCAGACTGGTACGCAATATCATTTGCCTCGATCCAGTTGACCACACCCATTGCTGTCATCGCCTGTGTTCCATTTATCAAAGCCAAACCTTCTTTAGCCTGTAAAACGATTGGCTCAAGGCCTTCCTGTTTGTATACTTCCCCTGTCTTCCTTACTTCTCCCTGGTAAAAGACCTTCCCTTCCCCAACCAGGACTAGCGCGAGATGCGATAATGGGGCGAGGTCTCCGGAAGCACCCAGTGATCCTTGCTGGGGAACGACAGGATGAATCTTAAGGTTTAGAAGTTCTGTCAGTCGCTCAACGATCACTGGTCTAATCCCGGAAAATCCTTTGATAAGCGCATTTAGTCGTAGTAAAACCATTGCTCTCGAAACGACCTCTGGGAATGGCTCACCCACTCCGCAGGCATGCGACCTGATCAAGTTTAACTGCAGGGCATTTACATCATGTTCCTCAATGATGACGTCACTGAATTTCCCAAAACCTGTATTAATTCCATAGATTGTACGTTTTTCGGCTACAATTTTGTCGACCGCAGCCCTGCTTTCTTCAACCCTTCTCATACTTTCAGGGCTGGTTGTGACAACTTCTTCCTGGTAGCAAACCTTTTTAATTTGATCCAATGTTAAGGTTGACCCTGTTAAAACCACCATTTACGCTACCCCCATTAAATGAATAAAATAAAAAGGAGACGACAATGGCATACTTAAACCATCATCGCCTCCTACTGACTTGTGTACTATAGGCAATGTACAACTATATATGAT
>NZ_JBAVFI010000541.1:0-2747 GCF_049588175.1 Mesobacillus sp. | reverse complement strand
GCAGATGCAGGAATGCTGGGAGTCAATGTTGGCGTTCCGGCAACAATGGCCTTCTTCCCATTCTCAGGATGGAAGGATTCTTTCTACGGAGACCTGCATGTGAATGGCAAGGATGGAGTGAACTTCTTTACTCGTAAAAAGATGATCACTTCTAGATTTGATTATTAATCGATTGCTTGCATGAGAATGTTTTTATAAAAGCCTGAAAGTAGGAGGAAGGCAGGAATGACAAAGATTAAACAAGGTGAAGATTTTCTTACGAAGGATCGCGATTATGTTTGGCATTCGATGAAGCCGTACAGTCCGGATAGTACATTAATTGCGGAGAAGGCTGAGGGTTCTTGGGTTACGGATCATAATGGAAAACGTTATTTGGATGGTATGGCCGGCCTGTGGTGTGTGAATGTCGGATACGGCCGGGAGGAGCTTGCGGAGGCTGCCTATGAACAGCTAAAGCAAATGGCTTATTTTCCGCTCAGCCAGAGCCATATCCCGGCAATTAAGCTTGCGGAAAAATTGAATGAAATGCTCGGTGATGAGTATGTGATTTTCTTTTCCAACAGCGGGTCTGAAGCGAATGAAACCGCGTTCAAGCTCGTAAGGCAGTACCACCAGCAAAAAGGAGAGGGTAGCCGATACAAGTTCATCTCGCGCTATCGTGCTTACCATGGTAATTCGATGGGCTCATTGGCGGCAACTGGCCAGGCCCAGCGGAAGTATAAGTATGAGCCGCTGGCACCTGGGTTCCTGCATGTGGCGCCGCCGGATTTGTACCGCGGCAAGGATAAGGTGGATGCTCCGGCAAGTGAGTTGGAATCCGTGAAGGATATCGACCGGGTGATGACCTGGGAGTTAAGTGAGACGATTGCTGGTGTGATCATGGAGCCGATCATTACTGGAGGCGGGATTCTTGTTCCGCCGGAACAGTATATGAAGGGTGTAAAGGAGGTTTGCGAAAAGCATGGTGCGCTGCTGATTGTTGATGAAGTTATATGTGGATTTGGCCGTACTGGTAAGCCTTTTGGCTTCATGAATTATGGCGTTAAGCCTGATATTATCACAATGGCAAAGGGAATTACGAGTGCCTATCTTCCATTATCGGCCACAGCAGTTCGTAAGGATATCTATGAAGCTTTTAAAGGCTCAGAGGAATATGATTATTTCCGTCATGTGAATACGTTTGGAGGAAATCCGGCTGCCTGTGCGCTGGCTTTGAAGAATCTTGAAATCATGGAAATAGAGCAGCTGTTTGACCGGTCGAGGGAGCTTGGAGATTACATGAAACAAAGTTTGGCTTCGCAACTGGCTGACCATCCGTTTGTTGGAGATGTTCGCGGGAAAGGGCTGCTTGTTGGCATCGAGCTGGTAAAGGATAAGGAGTCTAAAGAACCGCTTGGAGTTGACCTTGTAAACAAAGTCATTGGCGGCTGTAAGGGAAAGGGACTCATCATTGGTAAAAATGGGGCAACCGTTGCTGGGTATAACAATGTGCTGACTTTATCTCCGCCTTTGAATATTGAAATGGAGGATCTTCAGTTTATCATACAAACCCTGACGGATGAGTTGAAGGCGATTCAGTAGAAGATTTTTAACAACCAACTTTGACACTCGTAATCCTTGGTAGTTTTAAGGATTACGAGTGTTTTGCACAATGTCCAATGAGATTCCAATATATTACCAGAGAGGTAGATGGACAATGAAAATTGGTGTGCCTAAAGAGATTAAAAACAATGAGAACAGGGTCGCGCTCACACCGGCGGGAGTGATGCAGCTAGTTCAGCATCAGCACCAGGTCTATGTGGAAAAAGGAGCGGGACTGAATTCAGGTTTTATCGATGAGCTTTACATGGAAGCTGGCGCGTTGATTGTTGAAACCGCCGCAGAAGTATGGAAAAGCGAAATGGTTGTTAAGGTGAAGGAGCCTACACCTGATGAATATCAATATTTTTATGATGGACTGATCTTGTTTACGTATTTACATCTGGCAGCGGATCGCCCTTTGACAGAGGCGTTGGTTGAAAAGAAAGTCGTGGCGATTGCCTACGAGACCGTGCAGCTGCCAAATAGGACGTTACCATTACTGACACCGATGAGTGAGGTTGCTGGCAGGATGGCCACTCAAATTGGGGCATCATTCCTGGAAAAATCCCGTGGAGGAAAGGGTGTCTTGCTTGGCGGCGTGCCAGGCGTGAACAGAGGTAAGGTCACGATCATTGGCGGAGGTGTCGTCGGTACGAATGCCGCAAAGGTTGCAGTTGGCCTTGGGGCACAAGTGTCAATCCTTGATGTGAGTCCAGATCGACTGCGTGAGCTTGATGATATTTTTGGCAATAGTATCACGACATTGATGTCGAGTCCTTACACGATTGCAGATACTGTTGCAGAATCTGATGTGGTGATTGGCGCGGTACTTATTCCGGGTGCAAAGGCTCCGAAACTGGTCACTGAAGAAATGGTCTGCCTAATGCAGGAAGGATCAGTCATTGTCGACGTTGCCATTGATCAGGGCGGGATTTTTGAAACAGCCACACATGTCACTACGCACGCTAATCCGACATATGTGAAACATGGCGTTGTCCATTATGCGGTCGGGAATATGCCTGGGGCAGTACCTCGGACTTCAACGATGGCGCTGACGAATGTGACAGTTCCTTATATTTTACAAATTGCCAATAAAGGCTATCAGCGTGCATTCGTCGAGAATGAAGCCTTACATAAAGGGCTGAATGTTTTAGGTGGAAGAATTG
>NZ_JBAVFI010000540.1:0-2723 GCF_049588175.1 Mesobacillus sp. | reverse complement strand
CATTGATCGCTTGACACGCTGGCCGATTTTCTTTTCTAGACCAAGAACTTCTTTTTCATTATGGATAATTTCAATCACGCGGTTAACACGTTCTTTTATATCAATTGTCTCTAATATTTCCTGCTTTTCTTTTAATTTCAAAGGCAGGTGGGAAGCGATGATATCAGCCATTCTTCCTGGCTCTTCGATGTCAGAAACGGATGCATACGTTTCCGCAGAAATTTTCTTGGACATTTTTATGTATTGTTCAAAATACTCAAGCATTGTCCTCATTAATGCTTCATCTTCGACATCCTTCGTTTCCCTGTCTTCAAACGTTCTCAGGGTGCAGGAGTAGTTATCTTTTTCATCAAAAAGTTCAATGATCTCAGCTCTAGCCAAGCCTTCAACTAGAACGCGGATCGTTCCGTTCGGCAGTTTTAGCATCTGTTTCACACGAGTGAGTGTACCCACCTGGTACAAATCCTCTTCGCCTGGTTCATCTATAGAAATATCCTTTTGAGTCGTAAGAAAGATCAAATGGTCATCCACCATAGCCTTCTCAAGAGCCTGTACAGATTTTTCCCGACCAACATCTAAATGAAGCACCATTGTCGGATATACGAGAAGACCGCGAAGCGGCAATAGAGGGACAGTGAGCTCTTTTTCGTTCGCCATGATATTGCACCTCCAACATGCATTGTAACATTCTATAAGCATTTTAATACTTTGTTGTTCAATTCTATCCTATTTATTTTCTAGTGTCTAATATCAAGAGCAAAAAGGACGGTTTCTACCTGTGGCATCTTATTGTTAGTATCCTGAAATTCCGCTAAAAATATGTCTGCTACTCTGCTTACAGATTAAATGTAAACACGGTCTGCTCAGTTGATAAGTCTTTTTCACCTCATGGATATAAACCATTAAAAAAGAACGCATTACGCGTCCTTTTTCAATCCATGTTTAGCTCGTTTCTTTTTTTACAAGATCTGGAGCAGCTGAAATAATTTGTTCGCGTGGATGCTCTTTAAGCAAGGCGATTTCAAATACCTCATCCAGGTGAGTAACAGGGATGATTTCGATATCGGTAATTTCATTTAGGATTGTCTGCACGTTTTCTTTTGGAATGATAACCTTTGTTGCGCCTGCTTTTTTAGCAGCTTTAACCTTCGGGTACACGCCGCCAATTGGCTTCACATTTCCGTGGATGCTGATTTCTCCCGTCATCGCAACCGTATTATCCATCGGGATTTTATAAATCGCTGAATAAATACCTGTCGCCATTGCAATTCCTGCTGATGGCCCATCTATAGGAGTTCCACCAGGGAAATTAACGTGGATATCGAATTCATCGGCAGGTACGCCCATTGACCTGAGGACTGTAATAACATTTTCAATCGAGCCTCTCGCCATACTTTTTCTTCTGATCGATTTACCCTGTCCTCCGATACTTTCTTCCTCAACAATGCCGGTAATATTGATTGACCCTTTATCTTTTGCTTTTATAACCGTGACTTCAATTTCTAGGAGAGCACCTGTATTAGGGCCATATACCGCAAGACCATTAACGAGTCCGACCGCAGATTTTTCATTGATTCTTCGTTCCATCCTTGGAGTAAGCTGGCTAGAATGAACGACCCATTCAATTTCCTCTTCCTTAATGTATGAGCGTTCTTCAGTTATAGCCAGTCCTGCAGCTATCTGAACCATATTTACAGCTTCACGTCCATTGCGTGCATAGTTTGAAAGGATCGATATCGCTTCTTCACTCATCGTCAAATTTACTTTTTCAGCTGCATTTCTGGCTACTTTAGAGATTTCCTCCTGACTTAACTCGCGGAAAAACACCTCCATACACCTTGACCTGATGGCAGGGGGAATTTCGCTTGGAGTCCTTGTCGTCGCACCTACAAGTCGGAAATCCGCAGGCAGCCCATTTTTGAAAATGTCATGGATATGGGTTGGAATTTGAGCATTTTCTTCATTATAATAGGCACTTTCTAAAAACACTTTCCTGTCTTCCAGAACTTTCAAAAGCTTGTTCATTTGAATTGGATGCAATTCACCAATTTCATCAATGAATAAAACTCCGCCATGCGCATTGGTCACCGCTCCTTGCTTTGGCTGCGGAATGCCTGCCTGCCCCATCGCTCCTGCTCCCTGATAAATCGGGTCATGGACTGAACCAATCAAGGGATCGGCAATTCCTCTTTCATCGAATCTTGCTGTAGTGGCATCGAGCTCCACAAACACGGAAGAAGATTGAAAAGGAGATTTGGAATTCTGCCTTGCTTCCTCAAGGACAAGTCGGGCAGCCGCAGTTTTCCCTACACCAGGGGGCCCGTAAATAATGACATGCTGGGGATTAGGTCCGCAAAGCGCAGCTTTCAATGCTTTTATACCATCTTCCTGCCCGACAATGTCGTTAAAGCTGGAAGGCCTGACTTTTTCTGCCAAAGGCTCACTAAGAGATATGGATCTCATTTTCCTCAGCTGTTCCATTTCCTTTCTGGATTCCCGGTCAATCGATACCTTTTGAGTTCGCTGATTACGTAACAGATTCCAGAAATACAGCCCAATGATGATCCCAAAAAACAGCTGTATGAATAAGGCGATTCCGGTCCAACTCAAATAAATTCCCTCCCGTAAGTTGATGACTATTCGCTTTACCCTAGTATCCCCTCGACTGAGTTGGAATAAACAATATTTTCAAGTGAATTTTCCCACCCATTATCGCTTTAAAG
>NZ_JBAVFI010000539.1:0-5940 GCF_049588175.1 Mesobacillus sp. | reverse complement strand
ATGGTCATCTATAATGCTGAAATGAATTTAAGAGTCAAAAACTTTGAAAAGGCACGCAATGCCCTTGAACAAAAAGCCAAAACCTATAAAGGATATATCGTAAATTCCAGTTCTAACCGTTATGATGGGGAACAACAGAGCGGTACTATGACCTTCAGGATTCCACAGGAGCATTTCCAGGCATTCCTGAACGATGCGGAGGGTTTATCGGTACAAGTATACAATCGTCAGGTGAGCGGTGAGGATGTAACAGAAGAATATGTGGACCTTGAATCAAGACTAAGGTCTAAAAGGGCAGTGGAAGCGAGGCTCCTCGAATTCATGAAGCAGGCGCAGAAAACGGAGGATTTGTTAAAAATCTCTTCTGACCTAGCGAACGTCCAGGAGGAAATAGAACAAATAGCAGGCAGGAAAAAGTTCCTTGAAAATCAGTCAGCCTTATCAACAGTAACGATTTCCTTGGAAGAAAATGAAGTGCCTGTTCCAAAAATCGATAATGAGAACTTGAACACTTGGCAAAAGATTAAAAAGCAATTTGCAGATAACATCAATATTCTTCTGTCAGCAGGTTCCGGAATCATTGTGTTCTTGATTGGCAACCTGCCAATCTTGCTGATTGTGGGCTTTATTGTTTCAGCTATTATATTTTTTGTCAGAAAATATACAAGACGCTCTGAGAATAATAATATCGACTCAAATAGCTAAGTGGCACGCTTTGTTAAAGCTAATGGTTAATTCGGATTGTGCACATCGTATAGTGGAACACAGAAGCTAGCCTGCGGATAGCAAGCGCATGGAGTGGAATTCAACAGGCAAGTTGAACAGAGTGAAATGAAAAAAACCGTTGCAATTCGCAACGGTTTTTCCTGTTAAACCTCCATAATGATCGGTAAGATCATTGGGCGGCGTTTTGTTTTCTCATAAAGGAATGGTGCTAATGTGTCAGTGATTTCATTTTTAATTTCGGACCACTGAGTTGTTTTTCTTTCCATTACTTTGTTTAAATGCTTACTAATCAAGCTCTGGGCATCATTGATTAAATCGCCGGATTCTCTCATATAGACAAATCCGCGGGATATCAGGTCAGGTCCTGCAGCAATTTTGAATTCCTTCATGTTAATGCTGACTACAACCACTACAAGTCCTTCTTCTGAAAGGATGCGGCGATCACGCAGAACGATGTTACCGATATCACCAACTCCGCTGCCGTCAATGTAAACATTTCCAGATGGAATCTTACCTGCAACGCCAACTTCATTATCGCCTAGTGCTAGTACTTCACCATTATCCATAATAAAGCAATTTTCTTCCGGAACACCACAGTCGTTGGCAAGCTTTGTATGCATCTTCTGCATGCGATACTCACCATGGATTGGCATAAAGTATTTCGGTTTGATCAGGCGAAGCATTAATTTTTGTTCTTCCTGGCCGCCGTGCCCTGAAGTGTGGATGTCATTCAATGATCCATGGATGACATCAGCACCTGCACGAGAAAGCATATTGATCGTACGATTTACGCTGATTGTATTGCCTGGAATAGGTGACGAAGAAAATACGACGGTGTCGCCAGGCTGGATCTGGATTTGACGGTGAGTGCCGTTAGCGATTCTTGATAGAGCAGCCATAGGTTCTCCCTGACTTCCAGTACAAAGGATTGTAACCTGGTTAGCAGGCAGTCGGTTTATTTGCTGTGCATCAATGAATGTATCCTTAGGCGCAGTAATATAGCCAAGATCTTGTCCAATATTAATTGCTGATTCCATACTTCTTCCAAAGACAGCTACTTTTCTGCCAGTCGTAACAGCAGCTTCGACAACTTGCTGTAATCTATGAATGTTTGAAGCGAAGGTAGCGAAAATGATGCGGCCATCCACTTTTCTGAAAATATCATGAATGCTTTCCCCAACACGTCGTTCAGACATTGTAAAATGAGGGACTTCAGCATTTGTACTATCAGATAACAGACACAGTACGCCTTCTTTTCCGATTTCAGCCATCTTTGTTAAGTTAGCTGGTTCACCAACAGGAGTAAAATCGAACTTGAAATCTCCTGTATGGACAATTTGCCCTGGAGGAGTTTTAACAACAACACCATAGGAATCAGGAATACTATGAGTAGTCCTGAAAAATGTGACGGAAGTTTTGCGGAATTTGATGATATCATCTTCCTGGATTTCAATCAGCTTTGCTTTTCGCAATAAACCGTGTTCTTCGAGCTTGTTTTTGATTAATCCAAGAGCAAGCTTACCGCCATATATCGGAATATTGATTTCGCGCAATAAATAAGGTATACCGCCGATATGGTCTTCATGGCCATGGGTAATGAAAAGACCTTTGATTTTATCTTCATTCTTGACTAGGTATGAATAATCAGGAATAACATAATCGATCCCAAGCAATTCATCTTCTGGGAATTTAATGCCCGCATCGATTAGGATAATCTCATCCTGGAATTGCACACCATAGGTGTTTTTGCCGATTTCGCCTAGTCCTCCCAATGCGAAAACCGCAGTTTGGTCATTTTTTACAAATTTCATAAATTATCCTATCTCCAATACTTCAAAGTCTTCTTTTTGTTTTTCATATTCAAAATAGTTACCCTTAACTGCCTCGACGTACTCAACGTTATATTGGCGGTCAGCAATTTTTGTCCGAACATCTCTTTCAGATTCAGCTTCCACATATATTGTCTTTGTTTTTTCACGTACGGGAACTTGCTTGTTAGATTCCTGGTAGTAAACTTTAAAAATCATGTAAAATCTCTCTCCTTAATTAAATTAACTTTTTCTATTTTATAGGGCTTTGTTCGTTTCGATTGCAGCATTTGTACCTTAATTAGACTCTCCGTTTAAGACCACAAATAAAATGAGGGATAGAGGTCTTTAATATGTCAAACAACAATCTGTGCGAAAAAGCCATTTATAAAAAATAACAATTTTTACATTGTAATTATACATCAAATATAAACTTGTTAAGTGTTACCCTTTTTTTCAGTTATTAATCAATTTACAATAAGGAAGGAGCCCTCCGCAAGTTTGAAGGGCTCAAAAGTTTATGCGATAGTTTTTTTACGAAGCAAATCTTTCCACTGTTTTAAGAGCTTCTTTCTTAGCTTCTTCAACATAGTGGATCATCTCCTTAATTCTTATTTTAAACTATCCTTGTCCAAAGTAAAGTAAACAAGGGAAAGTTTAGCAAAGATTATTTTTCAAATTTCTACCTTTTTGTTTATATTATATGATGAAATAGAAAAATTTTTCATGGGTAATGATGGAATGACATAAATTGTCATTGATTTGCCATAGTTTAGATTTTCTTTTTTATGTACAATGCACTTAGAAATTTGCTAGACTGCTTTAAACTACATAAAAAGTGTATGATATCTGCAGAATACCTCAAGAATGATGCAGCAAAGGAGAATAACATGAGTAAAATCGTATTTTTTGACATTGATGGGACATTGCTGGACCATGATAAAAACTTGCCAGCTTCCACTAAGGAAGCGATAACCCTTCTTAAGGAAAATGGTGTATTTGTGGCGATCGCTACAGGGAGAGCGCCATTTATGTTCGAGAATTTGAGAAAAGAACTTGATATCGATTCATTTGTCAGCTTCAATGGACAGTACGTTGTTTTTGAAAACGAACCAATTTATAAAAATCCATTAAATTCTCAAAAGATAGAGGAGCTCTATTTTAAAGCAAAGGAAAAAGGACATCCTGTCGTTTTCATGAATCACATGACAATGAAAGCTTCAGTGAAACACCATGCTTATATTGAAGAGAGTCTTGGGGGCTTGAAGTTTGCCCACCCTGATCATGATGATGCCTTTTATGTGGACAGGGATTTATATCAAACGCTGCTATTTTGTGAAGAAGGGGTTGAGGACTTTTACAGGGAAACCTATCCTGATTTCACTTTGATCCGATGGCATCCATATTCTGTTGATATTTTGCCAGCTGGAGGGTCAAAGGCAGAAGGGATTAAAAAGATGATTGAAAGGCTGGGTTTCAAGCCTGAGGATGTCTATGCTTTTGGTGATGGCTTGAATGATTTTGAAATGCTGAAAGCAGCTGGAACTGGTGTTGCCATGGGGAATGCTGTGCCAGAGCTGAAGGAACATGCCAACCTGGTTACACGTGATGTTGATGATGACGGTATCTGGTATGGATTGAAAGAATTGAAGTTAATTTAATATAAGGCTCGATTAATGGTGATTATTGAATAAGAAAATCGTTCCATTCTTAGGTTGATGTGTTGTTGTGACTCATTTATACCAAGGGACGATTTTCTTCTTTTTTGTGCTAATACAAAAAAACTCAGTTGATTGGAGCGGAAATCAACAGACAATGTCATTAAAGGCATAAAAAAAGGGTGCCCCTAAAAGTTTTACTTTTTGGGACAACCTCTTTATCTTTCAATTGGAGATGCATTTGGTATTTCTTCGTAAGGATCTTGTTTATTGATATGATCGTAAAACATGATGCCATTAAGATGATCAATTTCATGCTGGAAAACGATCGCAGGCAGTCCTTTTAGTCTTAGTTTAACTTCAGTGCCATCAAGGTCAGTTCCTTTAACGGTAACCCTTGCATATCTGGGAACATAACCGGGAATAGACTCGTCAACAGAGAGGCAGCCCTCGCCTGCAGCGAGATAAGAACGTTCAACTGAATGGCTGATAATTTTAGGGTTAAATAGAGCATAGCTGAACAGGTTTTCTTTTTCATCACTAACATGGACAGCTATCATCCGTCTTGAGACATTTATTTGCGGTGCGGCAAGCCCAATACCGGGTCGAAGTCCATGTTTTTGAGCGACTTCCGGGTCTTGGCTGTTTTTGACATATTGTATCATGCTTTCTAAAATTGTCTTGTCTTCCTGGGAAGCAGGCAATTTGACTTCTTCCGCAACTTTGCGGAGGACAGGATGTCCATCGCGTACGATATCATCCATCGTCAACATAAACTTCACCTCTTGTTTCTATAGTATGTAATATTTTTAAGTCTAACAAAAGAACCCTAAAAAGTTAACTAGAAAAAATGTTTGCTTTTGATAATCAAAAAGAGAAGATGCTATTATACATCTTCTCTGATCGATTAGAATTTCCTGCAAGAGCAGCCTACGATGATGAGGAGTATGAATAAAACGACAATTAAAGCGAATCCTCTTCCATAACCAACACCCGGATAACCACATCCATAACCATAACCGTACATAAAGGAAACCCTCCTCTTATATGTTTTTCGTCCATCTAATCTGATGGGTCGATTGCTATAGCCTATGCGGTTACAGAAAATTGGTATAGGCATGCGCCTAAGGCATAAACTTCAAAATAAATGAATATAGTTTATTGAAGGGACAAGCTTAAATGAATATTTTGAAAGCAGATTCCTGACTTCCTTAATAATTGTCAAAACACGCAGCAATCGCTATAGTAAAATTGGTATCTGTGAGGAGGTTTTTATTTTGTCCATTTTAAAAAGATTAGGTTTATCCATCGTTTTGATGGCTGGTGTTTTAAGTCTTGCCGGATGTATGGACCGGCAAACTCCTGAGGAAAAAATGTTTGAAGAGCTTGAAAAAGTGGTGTCTACTGAAAAGGTTTTTGAAGATCAGCAGGACCCTCTAGTGGAATTAGAAAAGCAGGAAAAAGAAATTTACGAAAAAATCATATCACTTGGAATGAAAGAATACGACCAGATTGTTAAGCTTGCGGATGAAGCGCTGAAAATAGCTGACAAGAGAGAAGAACATATCGAGAAGGAAAAAGAAAGTATAAAAAAGTCAGAACAGGAATTTGAGAATGTTTCTAAAATAGCTGAAAAAATAGAGGAGCCATCACTAAAGAAACAAGCGGATGAATTACAGGCAACGATGAAAGAAAGATACAAAATCCATGATGAATTATATAAAAATTACAAACAAGGCCTACAATAC
>NZ_JBAVFI010000538.1:0-2406 GCF_049588175.1 Mesobacillus sp. | reverse complement strand
TTTAATTCAAATAAAATAGGAAAATATACAACAGGACAGCTTGCGAAAAAGGTCCTGTTCTTTTTTTATGAAATTTCATGTCAGATAATCTAACATATATTTGACAACATATCTAACATTGAATATAATGAGATTATCTTAAGAGGGAAGGAGGAGAAATCAAATGGGCGGAAGTGAAATTCGCCGGAATATGCCGCTATTCAGTATCGGAATTGTCATGCAGCTTACTGATTTAACCGCAAGGCAAATCCGTTATTATGAAGAGCATGAATTGATTTCTCCGGCAAGAACTGAAGGCAATAAACGGCTCTTTTCCTTGAATGATATTGATAAGCTTCTTGAGATCAAGGATTTGATTGACCAAGGAGTAAACATGGCAGGCATTAAGCAAATTTACAATGTAAAACAACAGACAGCCATAAGTGCTGCTGAAAAAAAAGAAGCAGAAAAAACAAGGCGAGAACTCTCGGATGCCGATTTGCGGAAATTGCTGCGCAAGGAGCTTCTCCAGGCAGGGCGGTTCAACAGATCATCCAATAATGGAGACATGTCGAGATTTTTTCATTAAGATCTTTTCGTATTCATGTAGGCTTTGCATGATAGATATTCATAGATAATGGCCATAGGTATTGCGAAAAGCATTCATTTAAAATCTAGGAGGAAATTAAGAATGGCAAAGTACACAAAAGAAGACATTGTAAGATTATCAAAAGAAGAAAACGTAAAGTTCATTCGATTGCAGTTCACTGATATCCTAGGAACAATTAAAAATGTGGAAATTCCAATCAGCCAGCTTGAAAAAGCTCTTGATAATAAAATGATGTTCGATGGTTCTTCAATCGAAGGCTTCGTACGTATTGAAGAGTCTGATATGTACCTGATCCCTGATTTAGATACTTGGGTTGTATTCCCTTGGACTGCTGAAAAAGGTAAGGTTGCTCGCTTGATCTGTGATATCAACAATTCAGACGGAACACCATTTGCAGGTGACCCACGTGGAAACCTTAAGCGTATTCTAAAAGAAATGGAAGACCTTGGATTCACAAACTTCAACTTGGGGCCAGAACCAGAATTCTTCCTTTTCAAGCTAGATGCAAATGGCGAGCCGACACTTGAGCTAAACGACAACGGTGGTTACTTCGACCTTGCTCCAACTGACCTTGGTGAGAACTGCCGACGTGATATCGTTCTTGAACTTGAGGAAATGGGCTTTGAAATCGAAGCATCTCACCACGAGGTTGCTCCAGGACAGCACGAAATCGACTTTAAATATGCAGATGCGCTAACAGCTTGTGACCAGATTCAAACGTTCAAGCTTGTTGTGAAAACAATCGCACGTAAGCACGGCCTGCATGCTACATTCATGCCAAAGCCTTTGTTCGGTGTGAATGGTTCAGGAATGCACTGCAACATGTCATTATTCCGTAACGGCGAAAATTCTTTCTACGATCCAAGTGATAAAAAGCTAGAACTTAGCGAAACAGCTTACCAGTTCATCGCTGGAACACTTAAGCATGCATCAGGCTTTACAGCTGTTACAAACCCAACTGTAAACTCGTATAAGCGCCTTGTGCCTGGCTATGAAGCACCTTGCTATGTAGCATGGTCTGCAAAAAATCGTTCACCATTGATCCGTATCCCGGCATCACGCGGAATGAGCACACGTGTTGAGGTTCGTAGCGTAGACCCTGCAGCAAACCCATACCTTGCTATGGCAGTATTGCTAAAAGCTGGTTTAGACGGAATCAAGAACAAATTGACTCCTCCAGCTTCAGTTGACCGCAACATCTATGTGATGAACAAGGAAGAGCGTGTCGAAGAAGGTATCGACGATCTGCCACCAACATTAGCAGCAGCTCTTGACCAGCTGAAGAAAAACGAAATCATCTGCTCCGCACTTGGTGAGCATATTCTTGAGCACTTCATCGAAGCAAAAGAAATCGAATGGGATATGTTCCGCACACAAGTTCACCCTTGGGAACGCGAACAGTATATGAGCATGTATTAATAAATAGAAAGAACTCCTTGAATTTACTTCAAGGGGTTCTTTTTTTGGAGGAGCAAATGGCGTTTGTAAAGGGTAATGAAATGAACCATGAGATGATTTTCGTAAAAATGATTAAAATAGTCAGCTAGGACGCGTGAATTCTTTGATTTGACCGTTAATCACTGCGATTACATCATCAATTCCTGGGAATCCCTTGGCATCGCTGCGGTATCATTAACCTTTTTTACGATTACTCAGGAATCACTACGATTTTATCTTTATTCACTCCGTTTTCTCCAATATTCACTACGTTTTGCCTCATAATCACTACGAAACTAATCATATTCACTACGAAATTAACGTGAATCACTACTTTATCCATTAGCTGGTAAAAAACATCATCAAATATTAAAATTTTC
>NZ_JBAVFI010000537.1:0-23119 GCF_049588175.1 Mesobacillus sp. | reverse complement strand
GGTCAATACCCAGGCTGTGATACACAGAAGCTGAGTAGAAATCAACGTTTGGCGGAAGGTTCTTTTCGCCTGTAACAATGTCTTCGATCTTCGTAGACATCTCATACCAGTGTGGTTCACCAGTAATCTCAGTCAATCTCTTGGACATCTCTCTTAAGTGCTTCGCGCGAGGATCCCCCTCACGATATACACGATGTCCAAAGCCCATGATTTTTTCTTTGTTAGCAAGTTTTTCACGGATTGCTGGCTCGACATTTTCAAGCGTACCAATGTCAGTCAGCATTTTCATTACCGCTTCATTCGCTCCGCCGTGAAGAGGTCCTTTTAACGCACCGATTGCTGCTGTAACGCCTGAGTAGACATCTGAAAGAGTCGCAACACATACACGCGCTGTGAATGTAGATGCGTTCAACTCATGGTCAGCATGCAGGACAAGAGCTTTATTCATTGCTTCTACAGCTACTTCATCCGGTTCTTTGCCAGTCAGCATATAAAGGAAGTTTGCTGCAAAGTTCAAATCTTCTCTTGGAGCGATAGGCTCAAGACCTTTTCTCACTCTTGCGAAAGCCGTAACAATACTAGGCATTTTTGCCTGGAGACGAATGGCTTTCTGGTAATTCGCTTCTTTTTCCATAACATCGGCTTCATCATCATATAAACCTAAAAGAGATACAGCCGAGCGCAGAGCGGCCATCGGATGAACCTTATCGATCGGATACATTTTGAAATGTTCAAGTACTTCCTTAGGCAATGCAGCGTTCTCTGCAAGCTGCTTCTTCAATTCTTCCAGTTCAGCTTGCGTAGGAAGCTTGCGATGCCATAGTAAGTAAATTACTTCTTCGAAACTAGCGTTCACAGCTAAATCATCAATGTCATAGCCAACATAAGTCAACGTATCATCAATAATTGAGCTGATTGAGGAGGTTGTTGCCACTACTCCTTCAAGACCACGTGTTACTGACATACTCAATCTCTCCTTTGTAGTTAATTTCCCCATATCCCATTTTGTCTGTATGTTGAAAATGCTGTTATCTAACAGCAATCAGAAAAAAAGAAATTTCTGACATTTTATAAGCCTGCAAGGCTACAGAAAGCCGGTTCACTGCTCCGGCGACAGACCATTATCAGCTGGCAGTCCATACGTTTGCCAAACTTCCCTGAGCGCTTGCTCAGACAATTCGCAAAAAGAAAATGCTTACATTTTATTCTATGATAAAAACGCCGTGGAATCTTGCTTTTATTTCCTATTAAAGTATGGAAGCAGTTACAAGTCCTATTATAAACAATTATCTGACATTTGTGAATGAAAACAACTTAAAACAATATAAAATATTATTTTACAAAAAGACTGTATTCTCATTAAAAGTCGTTTTTTTGTCATCTTCAACCATATTATTTTTTAATGATTTAATTGAATGAGTTCTTAACTAGTAAATTCAAAATTGAAATTACGAGATGAGCCAGGAAAAAGCTATTTAAAAAATTCAAATATTTTCATTGCAGCGAAAGCAATACCTGCGCCAATCAATGGTCCCACCGCCACTCCCTTAAATAGAGAAACAGCAAGAATGGTTCCAAGCACAAGAGCAGTTGTTATATGAGGATCTTCTGCGAGTAAAGTTACTCCGCCTTTTGCAAGCAAGGCTACTGCCATTCCTGAAATAAGGGCAATCCATGCATAAGGTGATTTAAAAGCTCCTGATAAATCCTTGAAGCCAATCTCACCGCTGGCGATTGGTGCTAGTACAGCAATAGTAATAACCGTAACACCCCAGTTAATTCCCTTCCCCTGAATGATGGAAAAGGTTTTTGCTTCAAAACCCGCAATTTTCATAACGAGCAAAACCAATACTGCAATAATTAATGACTGGTTTTTGGCCAGGAAAGCTATTGCCAAAAGCGTTAATAAAAAAAGCATTGGTTCCAGCATAAAATTTTCATCCTTCCACGGTTAAAACTATTGTAACATAATTAAAAATATTACACCAATTAAAGAAGCAGCCTCTTCCTCTTTTATCCCTTGATTATACTCCCTTATAGTTTGTACCTTCAACGTTGCATAATTTAACTTTACCTCTTAAAGGATTTTTTATTTTCAAGTCGAATCTTTTTTACACATACACCGTATATTAGAGGAAACTTTTCGGATTGCCGGACAACTGTTAAAATATATACATAACAGACCGACTCAGTTCAGTTATATTTCAAAAGGAGGAAATTGCTTGAATCCCGTTTATTTGTATAGAACGTTAAGGTTTATTCTCGTTATCGGCGCGATCGTTGCTGGGGCAATGGCATTGTTTTATGTCTCAAAAGTTACTTATCCATTCATTATCGGTTTTTTAATAGCCTTCACGATGAATCCCCTGGTCAATTTTCTTCAAACTAAAGCTAAGATGCCAAGAGCGCTGGCAGTAGCGGTCGCTCTGATACTGATCATTTCCGTATTCGCGGGACTTGTAACATTGCTAGTGGTTGAAATTGCTTCGGGAGCTGAATATCTGGCAAAGGTTGTTCCAGATCATCTTGTAACACTGATTGATTACATAGAACATTTATTTGCAGCACAAATTATCCCGCTTTACAATCAATTGGCCGGGTTGTTCCAGAACCTTGAAGCTGGGCAGCAGGACTCAATCATGAATAATATCCAAAATGTTGGTGCTTCTATCGGAACAACAGCTGGCAACTTTATTAAAAACTTTTTCGGGAATATTCCAAATATCCTTTCCTGGCTGCCAAATGCAGCAACAGTATTGATTTTTTCATTGCTTGGTACCTTTTTCATCAGTAAAGACTGGTACCGCCTGTCTTCATTGGGAACACGTTTCTTGCCGAATCGAGCCAGAAGCAGCAGCAAGACCGTATTTGCAGATTTGAAGAAAGCTCTCTTTGGCTTTATAAAGGCACAGGCAACTCTGATTTCCATTACTACTGTCATTATCTTAATCGGGCTTTTGATATTGCGCGTCGATTATGCGATAACCATCGCCCTTGTAACCGGCATAGTTGACATTATCCCTTATCTTGGCACGGGAGCTGTATTTGTACCGTGGATCATTTATGAGGCAATTACCGGAGAAATGAGTACTGCCATTGGATTAGGAATTCTTTACATCATCGTCCTAATGCAGCGCCAGATCATGGAGCCGAAAATCCTTTCATCCAGTATCGGGTTAGATCCGCTTGCCACACTGATTGCCTTGTTTGTCGGTTTTAAGACAATTGGATTCCTTGGACTGATAGTCGGGCCTGTCGTTCTTGTCATCTTCAATACTTTGCAACGGGCAAATGTATTCCGTGATTTATGGATTTTCATCAAGGGGAAAAATGAGGAGATCATTAAGTAACAAAATTATGAAACGCCAACCAGTGGTTGGCGTTTTTAATTTGTTGTCATTCAAAGGGAGGGAATGTTATCGAATCACTTTGATATTCCCTTTATCAATCCATTTTCGGAAAGCCTTCATCATCAAAACCTTGAAAAACTTCCTCGTTGGCGGGGCCAGCAGCAAGATTCCCATAATATCTGTAATAAAACCAGGAGTGAGCAGCAAGGTGCCGCCAACCAATACGCTTATACCATCGAGAATAGCATCCCCTGGCATCATTCCTCTTCTCAATTGTTCCTGAGTCTTACGAATTGTTTCAAGCCCTTGCTGCTTGGCAAGGTATGCACCAAGGAAACCTGTAAGGATAATCATCGCGATGGTTGGCCAAACGCCAATTGTTTGTCCCGAGTATAGAAGGACTCCGATCTCAGCTGCCGGTACAAGAACTAAAAACAGAAAAAAATATTTCATCTTCCACCTCATCCTATTCGTTTAGCCTGTCTCCTTATTATATGTGCCGCCTTATTGAGAATACAAATAATTGAAATTGTTAGGGTCTGAAAGAGTCCGGGCACTGATATCGAAACGAAACATGCGACTCAAAGGCCTAGGCGCTGGAGCTCGGTAATTCTCGAAGTAAATTTTCTAATCCTATAAAAAAAGGATGGGTTTTTACCCATCCTTTTACAAATTATTATTATAAAATGCTGGCACGGCCGTTATAAATAACGCCTCTTGCAGAGTCTACTGTGATCACTTGGCCATCACGGAATAGCTTCATTGCATTTTCAACGCCAACGATTACAGGGATTCCAAGGTTAAGTCCGACCACTGCTGCATGGCTTGTCAAACCGCCTTCTTCTGTAATTAGTGCACTGCATTTTTCAAGGGCAGGAACCATTTCGCGGTCAGATCCGATTGTAACAAGGATGCTTCCTTCTATTACCTTGCTTAGAGCTTCCTGCGCGTCTTTAGCGACAACTACCGGTCCATATGCTGATTTACGGCCAATTCCCTGTGCTTTAGCAAGAACATCGCCTACAACATGAATCTTCATCAGGTTCGTTGTGCCTGCTTCTCCTACTGGTACTCCAGCTGTAATAACTACCAGGTCGCCATGAGATACTAGTCCGCTGTTAACACTTTCATCTACTGCAACAGAGAGCATTTCATCTGTTGTTTCTGCTTTTTGTCCAAGCTGCGGATATACTCCCCAAACTAATGCAAGTCTGCGGACAACATGCTCATTGGATGTTGCAGCAATAATAGGAGCCTTAGGACGATACTTAGAAATCATCCTTGCAGTATGGCCGCTTTCAGTTGGAGTGATAATCGCATTCACATCAAGATTTAAAGCTGTATGTGCAACCGATTGCCCTATAGCATCAGTAATATTGTGATCAGTATCTTTGCTGCGGGCTGATAATAATTCCTTATGGTCCAGAGCTTGCTCTGCGCGAGAAGCGATGTTGTGCATCGTTTGAACAGCCTCAACCGGATATTGTCCTGCAGCCGTTTCGCCTGATAACATGATTGCATCAGTGCCATCAAAAATAGCGTTTGCTACGTCACTTGCTTCCGCACGAGTCGGGCGCGGGTTGCGCTGCATAGAATCCAGCATCTGTGTTGCTGTAATAACAGGCTTACCTAGAGCATTACATTTTTTAATAAGATCCTTTTGTACTAAAGGTACTTCTTCAGCAGGAATTTCAACCCCAAGATCTCCACGGGCAACCATCAATCCATCAGAAACTTCAAGAATTTCATTGATGTTGTCTACGCCTTCCTGGTTTTCAATCTTAGGTATGATTTGGATATGAGACCCGTTGTTTTCTTCAAGCAGCTGACGGATTTCCAAAACATCCTTCGCGCGTCGTACAAAAGATGCTGCAATAAAATCTACACCTTGCTCGATTCCGAAAAGAATATCCTGAGCATCCTTTTCCGTAATTCCAGGAAGCTGTACAGATACTCCAGGAACGTTAACGCCTTTTTTGTTCTTAAGTGTTCCGCTGTTCATTACCTTAGTTTTGATTTCATTATTTGCTTTATCAGTGCTAATCACTTCAAGTCCAATCAAGCCGTCATCAAGAAGGATTTTAGCACCCGTGTGTACATCTTCAATCAATCTTTCGTAAGTAACAGAGAACTTTTCCGGTGTACCAAGAACCTCTTTCATGGAAATAATGCATTCTTGGCCTGACTGAAGCTCGATAGCTCCATTCTCCATATCATTTGTGCGAATTTCAGGGCCTTTAGTATCAAGAAGGATACCTACCTTCTTCCCTGTTTTCTCAGCTGCCACTCTGATATTCTTGATACGCGCTCCATGTTCTTCATGATTACCGTGAGAAAAATTCAGACGGGAAACATTCATGCCAGCTTCCATTAACTGTTCTAACTTTTCGATACTTTCACTTGCGGGACCAATCGTACAAACAATTTTAGTTTTGCGCATAGCCTGCAACCTCCTGGTTTACTGTAACAAGATTAAATAGATAATTCCTTTGATAATTTATATAAGTTCAAGTCAACTGTATGCTGCTTTGCCAGTGCTTCAATGATATCATAGTCAACCATTACGTTGCTTTCCATTCCTACAGCCCGTCCGCCTTTGCCTTCCAATAAAAGCTCTACGGCGCGCGCTCCAAGCCTGCTGGCTAGAACCCTGTCAAATGCAGTTGGTGAACCGCCGCGCTGGATATGACCAAGAACAGAAACCCTAGTATCAAAGTCTGTTTCTTCTTTAAGTTTTTTCGCAAATTCATAACCATTCATAACGCCTTCTGCGACAATAATGATACTGTGCTTCTTTCCGCGTTCATGACCCTTTTTAAGCCTTTCAGCGATATCCTTCATATTATGAGGATCTTCAGGGATCAGAATCGTTTCTGCTCCTCCTGCCAAACCTGCCCAAAGAGCAATATCTCCCGCATTGCGTCCCATTACCTCAACGACAAACGTTCTTTCGTGAGAAGAAGCAGTATCACGGATTTTATCGATCGCATCAATAACGGTGTTAAGAGCTGTGTCAAATCCAATTGTAAATTCAGTTCCAGGGATATCATTATCAATCGTTCCTGGTACACCAACACATGGGAACCCTTGTTCAGTAAGGGCTTTTGCACCTCTGTAAGATCCATCTCCACCGATGACAACAAGGCCATCTATGCCGAATTTCTTCAGCTGATCGATTCCCTTTTGCTGGCCTTCCTTTGTCTTGAACTCTTCACTGCGGGCAGAATAAAGGAATGTACCTCCACGATGGATGATATCGCCTACTGACCCTAACTCAAGCTTTTTAATATTACCGCTCATCAATCCAGCATATCCGCCAAAAACACCATAAACTTCAACATTATGGTAAATAGCTTTCCTTACTACGGCACGTACTGCAGCATTCATGCCCGGCGCGTCCCCGCCGCTCGTCAATACTCCAATTCTTTTCATAGTCTTTCACCTCATTCGGTATCATCTATGTACATTTTAACATCAAATCGTATTCTGCTCTGCCAGTGAAGCAATCTATCTTATTATAAACAGAATACCCGGGAATATTTCTAAAATACCACGTAGCATATAGTATCTCAACTGAATCCTTAATATTGACATAAAGACGGAATTATCATATAACTGCAAGCGCTTTATCCGATATTTAAGAAAAATAAAAACGTGCTTAAATGCACGTTTTATTTTACCCCTATAAATTCATTAGGAAACGAATACTCGCCAATTCGTTTATATTTTTCATAACGCTGATCGATGAGAGCTTCCTTATCCATGGATAAAAGCTCAGACATCGAATCTTTCAGGATTTTATCCATATATTTTGCTTGCTGGGCAACATCCCGATGTGCCCCGCCTTTTACTTCAGGAATGATCTCATCAATTACACCTAATCCTTTTAGGTCAGGTGCTGTAATTTTCATTGTTTCAGCTGCTTTTTTCGCCAATGTGGAATCCTTCCAAAGTATAGCCGCTGCACCTTCTGGTGAAATAACGGAGTACGTGGAATTTTCCAGCATGTGAATATAGTTTCCGACTCCAAGGGCGAGTGCGCCGCCACTGCCGCCTTCACCAATGACAACACAAATAACAGGAACCTTCAAGCCAGCCATCTCAAAAAGATTGCGGGCAATCGCCTCACTCTGTCCGCGCTCTTCTGCCGCTTTTCCAGGGTAAGCCCCTTTCGTATCAATAAAGCAAATGATTGGGCGTTTAAACTTTTCCGCTTGCTTCATCAATCTTAGAGCCTTTCGGTAGCCTTCAGGATGAGGCATTCCAAAGTTACGTCGGATATTCTCTTTAGTATCCTTGCCGCGCTGATGGCCTATGACAGTCACTGGATAACCATGAAACTTCGCAATACCGCCAACGATGGCTTCATCGTCTCCAAATAACCGATCACCGTGGCACTCAAAGAAATCAGTAAAAAGCAAATTAATGTATTCTAGTGTGGTAGGTCTGCTTGGATGGCGGGCAATCTGCACCCGATCCCAAGGTTTCATATTTTCATAAATTTCAGATTCAAGCTTTTCAAGTCTTGCTTCCAATTTATCGATTTCTGTTGTTAGGTCCACATCCGTATTTTGTGTGAATTCTTTCAGTTCGCTAATTTTTTTTCTTAGTTCAATTACCGGTTTCTCAAATTCTAGTTCTCCTGCCATTCGAAAGTCCCTCCTGGCTGATGGATTTCAAGTATTCCAGCGATTTTATCCTTCAATTCGACTCTCGATATTACTGCGTCGAGCTGTCCATGCTTCAACAAAAACTCTGATGTTTGGAAATCTTCCGGAAGCTCTTCCCGGATTGTTTGTTCAATAATCCTGCGTCCAGCAAAGCCAATAAGTGCACCTGGCTCTGCAAAATTATAATCTCCAAGTGATGCAAAGCTTGCAGAGACCCCTCCAGTAGTTGGATGGGTCATGATTGAGATAATCAAGCCCCCGTTGTCACTGAACCTTTTCAATGCAACACTTGTTTTTGCCATTTGCATCAGGCTTAATACGCCTTCCTGCATCCTTGCGCCTCCTGATGCCGTAAAGATGATAAACGGAATGGACAGTTCATCTGCTTTTTCAATCGCTCTTGTAATTTTTTCACCGACAACCGACCCCATACTTCCCATCCTGAAGGTAGCGTCCATAATCGCAACGACAACATCTAGTCCGTTAACCGTGCCAATTCCGGTAACAACCGCTTCGTTCAGGTCTGTTTTCTGGCGGTCTTTTTCAAGCTTCTCCTCATATTCAGGAAAGCCTAAAGGATTGCCAGAGACCATCTCCCTGTCGAGCTCGTGGAAACTTCCTGCATCCAGAAAGCTGTTAATCCGTTCCGCTGAATTCATTTGATGGTGATAACCGCATTGGATGCATACTTTGCAGTTTTTATTAAGTTCTTTTGTATACATGATTTTTTTGCAATTCGGGCATTTTGTCATGATTCCTTCAGGAACATCCTGCTTGGCTGCTTCAGAAGGAATCGTTGCGTACTTTTTCTTTTTCGTCTTAGTGAAAAGCTCTTTAAGCAAAATAAAAACCCCTCCGTAATCTTGCTAGTTATAGTTAAGAGACAATATTTAGTAATAAAGCACTAGTGGCCAGACCACTTAAGTAAAAAAGAAAGAGCTGCGCCATCCAAGTATCTTAAGCATGTCCACTAGTATATAGCATCTAATAAACAAAAGATGTTGCTTCATGTCGTCAATCAGTCGACATTTTCCGCAGTTTGCGATACTTTTCAAGAATCAGTTCCTCATTTTTGCTTGCCAGCGAGTCTGCCAGCATAAGATATTCTGCTTTTTCAGCCGGAGATGCCTTTAGCTCAAGTGAATTATAATAGTCATTTAATATATTCCAAATACGGTAAAAAAGATGATTGTCAGCTATTTCAGCCACTTTTTTAAAGAACTCTCCATCTTCAAAATTATGTTCCTCAATCCAAACTTTTAGTCTTTCTAATTCCTCTTTTTGGAATTTAACAGCTGCAAGTTTAAGACAATCTACTTCTATCATGTATTTCGTTTCGATCACATCGGTTTTGGCTTTTTCATCCTGCAGGATAAAAGTACTTAATAATTGGACCAACTGGTTTCCGCGAAAATCTCTGATGAAGGTGCCCTCTCCTCGCCTTGTCTCAATCAGACCAAGAAGTTCGAGTGCCCTCAGTGCCTCCCGAACGGAGGAACGCCCTGCGTTAAGGCGTTCCGAAAGCTCACGTTCAGAGGGGATTTTATCTCCCGTTTTCAAACCGTCTTTCTCAATCATTTCCCTTAGCTGCCTGACAATTTCCACATAAACCTTCGTGTTTTTTTCAGGTTGTGCCACTAAGCGTTCACTCACCTTTTCCAATGACTGCCAGACGTCTTGTCCGGTCTTTTACCTCTTCAGGATCCACTTTTATACGGGCTACTCCCGTTTCCATTGCTGCCTTAGCAACTGCCGCTGCAACTTCCGGTGCTACACGCGGGTCGAATGGTCCAGGGATTACATAATCGCTTGAAAGTTCAGATTCATGTATCAGCCCAGCAATAGCATTCACGGCTGCTACCTTCATTTTTTCGTTGATATGGGTTGCTCTGGCATCCAATGCTCCTCGGAAGATCCCAGGGAATGCAAGAACGTTATTAACCTGGTTAGGAAAATCTGAACGGCCTGTTCCAATAACCTTTGCTCCAGCTGCTTTCGCTTCTTCCGGCATAATCTCAGGCACAGGATTGGCCATTGCAAAAATAATCGGATCACTATTCATAGTTTGAATCATTTCAGATGTCAATGCTCCCGCTACGGATACGCCAATGAAAACATCGGCGCCTTTAATTGCTTCAGCAAGTGTACCCTGAACATTGTCCCTGTTCGTGAATTTAGCAACTTCATCCTTGATCGCGTTCATTCCATTAGGGCGCCCTTCATAGATCGCACCCTTCGTATCACACATAATGATGTCCCGGACACCATAAGAGTATAGAAGCTTTATAATAGCAATTCCCGCAGCGCCTGCTCCGTTAGCTACTACCTTGATCTCATTCATTTTCTTGCCAACGATTTTCAGGGCATTAACAAGGCCGGCCACGGTAACGATCGCAGTTCCATGCTGATCATCATGGAAAACAGGTATATTTGTTTCCTTCTTCAAGCGTTCTTCAATGGCGAAGCAGTTTGGAGCAGCAATATCCTCCAGATTGACGCCTCCAAAGGTTGGCTCTAGAAGCTTGACTGTTTCGACGATCTTATCTATATCTGTTGTATTCAGGCAGATTGGGAAGGCATCGACTCCAGCAAAGGCTTTAAAAAGAACGGCCTTTCCTTCCATTACCGGAAGAGCTGCTTCTGGCCCGATGTTACCGAGACCGAGTACGGCAGTTCCGTCAGATACAACCGCAACCATATTGCCTTTCATTGTATAATCGTATACAGTTTCTGGCTTATCATATATTTCCTTACAAGGCTCCGCCACACCAGGCGAATAAGCAAGGCTCAAATCCCTGGCATTTGCTACAGGAACTTTAGATTTCGATTCCAATTTCCCTTTGTTTACACGGTGCATGTGCAAAGCTTCTTCACGTAAAGTCAACTTAGGTCCACTCCTTATTTTTAAAAAAAGTTGCCTTCTTCAGTGGTCTGACCACACATATCCTTTTCCAATATAACACATCTATTATACTTGTAAAGGTCTATTTTTTCAGGACAACATTATTAACTCCCAGTACTTTCCTTAATTCAGTCATGCTGTTTTCCGTAATGCTCACACTGAATTCATTTGGCAGCAGCAGCGACTTCTCTGTTTTCTCATTATAAATGATGACAGGAATAGCCCCTTGATGTTTTTTCAATAAAGCTTTTATGTCTTTCATCATTCCAACAGAATCTGATTCCTTGACGAACCTTAAATATAATACAGTTTTTTCTTGTACTTTTGTCGCTTCTTTTTCAATATCAAGGACTGATTGCACGACAAATTGGCTTTTCCCATCCCTTTGGTCAAACTTTCCTTCTAACAACGCCATTTCCCCCGGGGTCAACAAGTGGCCATATTGTTTGTAAACAGCCGGAAACACGACAGCTTCCGTTTCTCCGCTGGCATCGCTAAGTGTCATGAAAGCCATTGCCTCTCCCTTTTTTGTACGGATTTTCTTTTGATCAGTGATATAGACACCCAGCCTGGTTCTCCCGTTCATAGGTTGAGAAGCAATTGATTTTACGCCTGCAGCCATGAATTCTTTTTCATGAATTGAAACAGGGTGTTTCGATAAATAAACACCAAGCACCTCTTTTTCCAGGCTAAGTTTGTCTTCTACCCGCATAGGATCCACTTCAGTATATTTAGGCTTCAGCGAGAATTCAGCTTCAGCAAACATATCGATTTGTCCAGTATCATCAGGCGCAACAAGCTGGGCATGTTCAATCGCAACATCGATCGTGGCGAGAAGCACGGCACGGTCATAGCCGAATTCATCAAAAGCACCCGAATAGATCAATGCTTCAAGTACTTTTCTGGAAGCGGCCTTTTGAGGCACTCTTATGCAAAAATCGAATATATCCTTAAATGGCTGATTTCTTCTTACCTGGAAAATCTCTTTCAATGAGGCAATGCCGGCACCCTTGATACCTGCCAGGCTGTATCTGACTGCTTCTCCTTCCGGCTGGAAGCTGAACGCACTTTTGTTAATCGAAGGGGGAAGAAGCTTGATTCCCATTTGCTGCAGTTCTCTCGCATATTGAGCAATTTTCGTATCATTCCCGATTGCAGATGAGAGCAGCGAGGCCATAAAATACAATGGATAGTTAGCTTTCAAATACGCCAGCTGATAAGCAATCATACTATACGCGACAGCATGGCTGCGGTTAAAGCCATAGTTCGCAAACCTGACGATGAGGTCATAAATAGTATTCGCCGTTTTAATGTCATATCCTTTTCGCAAGGCCCCATTCACGAAATGCTCCCGCTCCTGGTCAAGCACTTCCTTCTTTTTCTTCGAAACAGCACGACGCAATAAATCCGCTTCTCCTAAAGAAAAGCCTGCCATTTTGGAAGCAATCTGCATTATTTGCTCCTGGTAGACAATAACGCCATATGTATTTCCAAGGATATTTTCAAGATCCTTATGGTAATAATCGATTGGCTGCTTTCCATGTTTCCTGTCAATGAAAAGCGGAATATTTTCCATCGGACCCGGTCTATAAAGTGCGTTGACTGCAACGATATCTTCAAAATGGCCTGGCTTGAGCTTCGTCAGAACCTTTCTCATTCCTTCTGATTCAAGCTGAAATATGCCTGTTGTCTCGCCCCTGCTCAGCAGCTGGAATGTTTTTTCATCATCAAAGGGGATGTCATGGATATTTATCTTTCGGCTGGTTTTTTGATAAATAGAATTAAGAATAGAATCAATCAAGGATAAATTACGCAATCCCAGAAAGTCCATCTTGAGCAATCCAATTTCTTCAAGGTGGTCCATCGAGTATTGAGTGAGAAAAACTTTGGCCTGCCCTGATTGAATCGGCACAACGTTGGTAAGCGGATGTTCGCTGATCACGACCCCCGCAGCATGCGTTGAGGTATGCCTTGGCAGCCCTTCAAGCTTAATGGCTGTATCAAGGATTCTTTTATTCTTTTGCGATTCCTCAACGAAACTTCTTAAGCCTTCTGATTCCTTTAATGCCTCTCGAAGGGTTATCCCGAGTTTTGATGGTACAAGTCTTGAAAGGCGGTCAAGCTCTTTCGGGTTCAGCCCAAAAGCCCGCCCGACATCCCTGACTGCAGCTTTTGCCGCAAGGGTTCCAAAAGTGACAATCTGTGCTACATGCAGCTCTCCATATTTTGATGCCACATATTCAATCACTTCATCCCTTCTGTTGTCGGGGAAGTCAATGTCGATATCCGGCATTGATATACGTTCCGGATTCAGGAACCTTTCAAAAAGAAGTTCGTGTTCAATAGGATCCACGTCAGTAATGAATAATACATAAGATACGATTGAACCCGCTGCCGATCCACGTCCTGGTCCCACGAGGATTCCCTGTTCCCTGGCATATTTAATGAAATCCCAGACAATCAGGAAATAATCGCTGAACTTCATTTTCTTTATCACTGAAAGCTCATATTTGAGCCTGGTTACATGTTCGGATGAAGGATTTCCATAGCGTTCCTTTAATCCTTCGAAGCATTGGTATTCAAGCAGCTCATCTGCATTCTGCCCTGGCTGGACAGGATATTTGGGCAGATGTCTTGATTCCATATCAAGCATGACATTGCAGTTCTCTGCGATTTTAAGCGTGTTTTCTAACGCTTCAGGATACTCCGAGAGCAGATCTGCCATCTCAGCAGCTGTTTTAAGATAAAATTCGCTGCTGGCCAGCTTTTCACGTCCTTCATCCTGCAGCTTATCGCCATTCTTGATTGCTAAAAGGCATTCCTGGGCAAAGGAATCCTCTCTTTCTAAATAATGGACCTGGTTAGCGGCTGCAAGGGGAGTATTCGTCTGAGTACCAAGCTTTGCCACCTCAGCTGTTAATTCATGCTGCCCAGGCAAGCCCTGGTTTTGAACAGACAGGTAAAAACTTTCCTTGCCAAATAATTTCGTATATAACTCCACTGTCTGGAGGGCATGTTCTTGTTGACCGTTAGCTAAATAATATTCTATTTCTCCCTGGTTTCCCGGTGTCATGGCATAAAGTCCTGACGCATAGTGCTTCAGCCATTTTACGGGTATCCCTTCTGGAGACTTCGTTTGCACCGCACTTGAAATTTTCATCAGGTTTTGGAAGCCATGATTATTTTTAGCGAGAAGCACAAGCGGGAATGACTCATTTTCCAGGGTTTCACTGACAACGTCTACGGTCAGGCCAAGAATAGGTTTAATGGATTTTTTAAGACATTCTTTATAAAACGCCACAGTACCATACATTACATTCCGGTCGGTTAACGCGAGTGCGGAAAATCCTTTTGCCCTGGCATCGTGGACGAGCTGCTCAACTGTAGCTGTGCTCGTCAGCAGGCTGTATGCACTATAGACATGAAGGTGAATAAATGTCATTTCTCTCACACCCTTAAAGGTTCATCTACTATTATTATAGGCTTTTATCTTAAAAAAAGAAAATATGTTCTCATTTTGTTCAAGGAACTTTAAAACATATTAAATCGTGTTTGTCCATATGATGAAATACGAAGAAAATTCGATTTTTTGTTAAAGGATGTTTTCTATGAATCAGCCATTTATTCCACATTTGTTTGAAGCTTATTTCATTGCGCTTGGTGTTCTGCTGGGCGGCTCGCTGATTGGGGGGCTTGCTTCATTTTTAACAGGACAGCCTCTGATGACTGAAATAGCTCGTTTCTCGAGCTCCATAAGAATATGGGCGATTATTGCAGCCATCGGTGGTACGTTTGATACAGTTTACAGCTTTGAAAAAGGTTTGCTGAACGGGGAAACAAAGGATATCTTCAAGCAGTTTTTATTGATCCTGACAGCTATGGGCGGTGCCCAGACTGGTGCGCTCCTGATCAATTGGCTTACCCAGGAGCATGTGTAAAATGAGGGTTCCTCCGTATTACCGAAAACCTTCCTGGCAGAGATTTTTTTCCGGTATGGCAATAGGTGCCGCATTGAGCTGGGTATTGTTTCTTTATTTCAATGGAGTATTAATGGAAAAAAACTCGAAAACCATCCATGAACAAAAAGATAAAATTGCGGAGCTTGAAGCAGACATTAAAATCTGGCAAGACGATTTTGCTGAGCTGAATAAGAAAAATGAGGAAAAGCTTACAGTACAGGAGATAAAAGTAAAAATCGTGAATGATAAGAAATATAAACTTGATGCACTGAGCATCTATGAGATTGAGGAACAGACCAAGAGCGACCTGAACATTCTGCTGGCGAAAGACTTAGACTCAGTCTTTAAAAGCAGAGAGCTGATTACGAAGCTGATTGAGAATAAGACGATCCCGATTAATGACAAACGCTATAAATTAAAAATCAAATCTATGGTCATATACACTTCTGTCAGTATTCAGGTAGAGATGATTCTTGATTAAATTGAACCCCACTCAGCATTTAGCCAAGTGGGGCTTATTTTTTATTGCTTGCAAACTTCAATTAAATCATTAAGAACATTTTCGACATCATCCCATGAATAGATGGACGCACCTGCTGCAAGCGGGTGACCTCCTCCATTATACTTTCTCGCGATACCGTTGATTACAGGGCCTTTTGAACGGAGACGCACTCTGATCTGATCCTGTTCTTCAATGAAAAACACCCAAGCCTTTATACCAGCGACATTTCCCAATTCACTGACAAGCAAGGAAGCTTCAGACGGTTTTACTGAATATTGTTCAAGCAATTCCTGCTTCATCACAACCTTAGCTGCACCATTTTCAAGCAGCTCAAAGTTTTGCAGAATATATCCATTTAACTTCACCACGTTTGGAGCCAATTCATACATCCGATCATATAACTCTGTTCGTGAGAAGTTATAATGGATCAATTCCCCAGCATAAGCGAATGTCTTATTTGTAGTGCTTGGATATAAGAAACGCCCCGTATCACCCACAATACCTGCATACAGTAATCGAGCTGCCTCATCTGACATTTTGAGCCCTTGTTCCTTGAATGAAAGATAGAACTCATAAATCATTTCACTCGTAGAGCTGGAAGTTGTGTCTACCCATTGCAAATCACCATAGGGGTCTTCATTAGGATGATGGTCAATCTTGATCAGCTGTTCTCCCAAGCGATAGCGATCATCACAAATGCGCTCCGCATTTGCCGTATCACAAACTATCACAAGCGCCCCCTTAAAGGTTTCGTCAGGGATTGAGTCAAGCCTCCTTAAATAATTAAGGGACGTCTCCTCTTTGCCAACCGTATAAATATTTTTGCCAGGATATGAAGCTTTTAAAACCTCAGCCAGTCCCCCCTGGGAACCATATGCATCCGGATCCGGCCTAACATGGCGGTGGATAATGATTGTGTCATAATTTTCGATAGCTTCTAGAATTTGCGCTTTCATCAACATGCTCCTTCACCTTATTTCTATCCTAATTATGAACATATTTATTGGAAAAGAAAAGCAGAAGCACAAGGAGGATTTGGTTTAATTTCGACTTGACTGCTATTGTAAAATTATGGCATGTGAGAATTCCATATATTTTTTTACCCAAACTAGATCCCGCACTCAATTCGGAGCACATGAATGGGATTTTCGCTATCAAAATGTGGTGCCTCATTTTCATCCAGTGGGACATAGTAGTTATTAAAACGCCTAGAAAGAAAACCTCTCTATAGCAATCAAACAAATTTAGCGGTAAAATAGGGATGATAATAAAAGTGGAGGAAATGAAATGCCTATATTCGTACTACTGATCGTACTTTCATTCGTATTCTATATCTTCTATAAAATTAAATATGTTCGCTCAAAGCGTCCTGCTGAAAGAAAATGGCTTTCCGCTAAATCCAGCATCGCATTAGGACTATTTGTTGGATTATTCGGCTTGAATCAGGTATTTCTTTTTCAAACAACGCTTACTTACATCGTTGCAGCTATCTTCATCATCATTGGCTCAATGAGTGTCTGGTCTGGTGTAAAAGCATATAAATTCTATCTGCCGCTTGCAGCTGAAGAAGCTAAAAATTAATTTAAAGGAAGCCGATCCATTTACGGATCGGCTTTTCTCATTAATACAAAGAGATCACTAGCCAGTAAATAGAATTAATGCCTGTCAATCAGCTGGCACATCATCATGGCCTTCCCTACTAAAACTCCATCGTTGAATGCTTCAATGTCGACCTTTCCGAACTTCCGGCCAACTTCCAGCACCTTTGGATAAATCTCTATTACACTGTCAATCTGGACTGGTTTTATGAAGTAGATTGTCATATTCTCTACAACTAAATCACCTTTTTTATAGCCCCTTAGCGCCCGATTTGCTGCCTCAGTAACAATCGTTGTAAAAACACCATATGAGATTGTTCCAAGATGGTTTGTCATCTGAGGTGTGACCTGGCAGCGGAAAATTTCTTCATCCTTTGTTTTCCCCTTTGTCAGGACCATCTGGCTAGTGACTGTGTCATCAAGAGTTTCCCCTACCTGTGGCTGGCGCTGGATCATTTGCAGTGCCTTTAAAACATCTTGCCTGCTGACAATTCCTTCAAGCCTGTTCGAATCATCAACAACCGGGAGAACTTCAATGCCTTCCCATACCATCATGTGGGCTGATGATGCGACACTTGTCGATCCGCTGACAGCCATCGGGTTTTTAGTCATAATTTTTTCAATCATTGTGTCTTGATCATGGCCCATGACGTCCTTTGAAGTAATCATTCCGATGACCTTCATATTATGGTCGACAACCGGAAAACGGCTGTGAAAGGTTTTGTCCTTATGGCGGTACCAATCAGAAACACGATCATTGCTCCTAAGGAAAATCGTATCCGAGAGCGGCGTCAGAATATCCTCGACAAGAATAATTTCCTTTTTTATCAATTGATCATAGATTGCGCGGTTAATCATTGTCGCGACCGTAAAAGTATCATAGCTGCTCGAGATGATTGGCAGCTGGAGCTCATCTGCAAGCCTTTTGATATGGTCCTCGGCATCAAAGCCCCCTGTTACCAGTACAGCTGCCCCTGCCCTTAATGCCTGCTCATGAGCCCTATCGCGGTTCCCAACAATCAGAAGGTTGCCAGCCTCGGTATAACGCATCATTGCTTCAAGCTTCATTGCACCAATCACAAATTTATTAAGTGTTTTATGAAGCCCTGCACGTCCGCCGAGAACTTGTCCATCAACTATATTGACTACTTCTGCAAAAGTAAGTCTCTCTATGTTTTCTTTCTTTTTCCTTTCGATCCTGATCGTGCCTACTCGTTCAATCGTGCTGACATAGCCTTTATTTTCTGCTTCTTTTATGGCCCTGTAGGCAGTTCCTTCACTAACGTTTAGCGCCTTGGCGATTTGGCGTACTGAGATTTTTTCTCCTATTGGCAATTCATCTATATATTGAAGTATTTGTTCATGCTTTGTTGCCAAGACTTTCACCCTTTATAATAATTTTCCGTTCAATGTAGTTCTATCCATTTTATATTATAAGGTGTAAAGAGCGCTGATTCAATCGTACCCTTCCCTTTCGGCTGCCTTTTGGAAATTGCAGCTGCTTGTTCGGACACAGAAACTTCCTTTTTTGTTCCCTTTGGTGCTATGTAATATCCTGGGTTGGCACTCAAATTGCCTTTTTTGTTCAAAAAAAAACTGGCTGAATTATCAGCCAGTATATACTCTCGATTTTCTTTTCTGTTCATTATCAAGTCTGTTCCTGCCAGTCTGCAGATTCTTTTTCGGTGTATACAAAAATGCGGCCAGATTGCCTGCGAATACAAGCAGGGCCAGAAACAGCCATGATCCGGCGAATAGCGTATGAGTTCCCCCAGAAGCAAGGTTCAACTCAGGCATAGCAATATAAATCATTACTCCGCACAAGAGCAAGTATAACAGGTATTTGTTCTTTTTCATTTTCCCCCTCCTATAGGTTGTCTTATTTTATATCTATGCCAAGTAAGAATAAAAAAGCATTTCAAAAAGAAAATGCTGCACAAAAAGTTGTGCAGCACAAATCGTTTATAATTCGATGACTTCCCCAGCTTCAAGTACCCTGCCTTTATTTTTCTTAAGTGAATCGACAAAGGCATGAGGATCCTGTTTGATTGGCGGGAATGTATTGAAATGGATTGGTACAACTATTCTTGCATTTAGGAACTCGGCAGCCAAAGCAGCGTCTTCAGGCCCCATTGTAAAATTATCGCCAATCGGCAAGAAGGCCAAGTCGATCGGATGCCTTTCGCCAATCAGTTTCATATCTGAGAATAACCCAGTGTCTCCTGCATGAAACACAGTTTTCCCTTCAGCCATGACCAGTATCCCAGCAGGCATGCCCCCATAAATGATCTCATTATTTTCAGTAATCATTCCAGTGCCATGAAATGCTGGAGTCATCTTCACTTTACCAAAATCGAATTGATAGGCTCCACCAATTGACATACCATGTGTATTTAGCCCTTTCCAGCTTAGATATGTAGCTACTTCAAAGTTGGCGATTACAAGAGAATCGTTTTTCTTTGCCAACTCCACTGTATCTCCAAGATGGTCTCCGTGCGCGTGCGTAAGGATAATGACATCAGGCTGGACATCTTCAACCTTTAAATCAGTCAAGTCATTGCCTGTAATGAATGGATCAATCAGGATCGTCTTCCCATTCGTTTCAATTTTTACTACAGAATGGCCATGATAAGATACTTTCATTTTATCGCTCCTTTCAATTCTCAGTAATTAACTTCAACATCATTCACCTATCTCCTGCTTACATTTCCTTTATACCCAGTGTTGAGAAAGATTAAAAACTAATTTCGGGCTCTTTTAGATATTAATGAAATAATGTAATTTAAACAGATCGCTGCTAAAGCAACACAGTATACGAAAAGAGCCTTTTATAAAAACAACGTTTACTTTTCATCATCAAATTGCTACTCTCATTATGAGATATACATATAAGAGGAGGAATTTTAATGTCTGAAAGATTGACTGCATTATCTGGCTGGATGAAGGAAAGCAACATTGATGTCACTTTCATTTCGTCTCCAGACAATGTTTTTTACTTAAGCGGATTTTTAAGTAATCCTCATGAACGCCTGCTAGCTATCGCTGTGTTTCAGGATGCAGAACCATTCATGATTTGTCCCGCAATGGATAAGGAAAATGCAAAAAGTGCAGGTTGGAATCTTGAAATTATTGGCTATAGCGATACTGATGATTCGATGGAGCTTGCATACAACGCCATTAAAAAAAGAGTTCCTTCCATTAAGCGTACAGCTATAGAAAAGGAACAATTGAATGTTGAACGTTATGAAAAAATGAATTCTCTATTTTCTGGCTCGGCTTTTGTATCCGCTGAAGAAAAGTTAAGGCTGATGCGTATGGTCAAAACGGAAGATGAATTACAAAAACTGCGTAAAGCATGTGAACTTGCTGATTTTGCGATTGAAACAGGAGTAAGCGAAATCAGTGAAGGAAAAAGCGAGCTTGATGTGCTGGCTGCAATTGAGTATGAACTGAAGAAAAAAGGCGTTACACAGATGTCTTTTTCTACAATGGTATTAACAGGTAAAAATGCTGCCGCCCCGCATGGAACACCAGGCCTAACTAAAATGAGCAAAGGTGATTTAGTTTTGTTCGATCTAGGTGTAGTCATGGATGGTTACTGCTCTGATATCACGAGAACAGTTGCATTTGGTGAAATCAATAAGCAACAGGAAGAAATTTATAACACTGTACTGAAAGCACAGCTGCAAGCACTGGATACAGCACGGGCAGGAGTGAAGTGTTCCGATGTAGACCTTGCAGCACGCAATGTCATTGATGCTGCTGGATACGGAGAATATTTCCCACACCGCCTTGGACATGGTCTTGGGATCAGCGTCCATGAATTCCCTTCCTTGACCAATACCAATCATCTTGTTTTGGAAAAAGGGATGGTCTTTACAGCTGAGCCGGGAATTTATGTACCTGGTATAGCTGGAGTTAGGATCGAGGATGATGTAGTCATTACTGAGAGCGGAATTGAGATCCTCACAAAATATCCAAAGGAACTTGTTTTTGTTTCTTAATACAGAAAACCGTCTGAACATTAATGTCAGACGGTTTTTTTATATAAGTAATTTACTTTATCTATTATCAACCTTCTCAGGATACATATCATGATTCATCAGACGGTAATCTGCCATCTCTTCATATTTTGTACCCGGCTTGCCGTAGTTTGTGTAAGGATCGATTGAGATTCCGCCTCTAGGCGTGAACTTTCCCCACACTTCGATATACTTTGGATCCATTAGCTTAATCAGGTCATTCATGATGATGTTCATGCAGTCCTCGTGAAAATCACCATGGTTCCTGAAGCTGAATAAATACAGCTTTAGTGATTTGCTTTCTACCATTAGTTGATCTGGAATATAACTAATATAGATGGATGCAAAGTCAGGCTGTCCTGTAATCGGGCACAGGCTTGTAAACTCTGGTGTGTTGAATTTAACAAAGTAGTCACGATATGGGTGTTTGTTTTCAAAGGATTCAAGGATTTCAGGGCTGTACTCAAACAAATACTTTGTCCCCTGATTGCCAAGCAATGTCAAATCTTGCATTTCTTCTTCTTTTCTTCCAGCCATTTCTTTAGCCTCCCAAGATGGCCGCAAACGCGATAGGAGTTCAAAAACCCTTCTACATGCCTTTTTTTAAATAAAAAAACCATATCCTCTGGATATGGTTGAAATTATCATTCAAAGCCATAGTTTTTTATAGAGGGTGTCCGCTATGAACCTCTCCCGCGATTACGGGAATGATTATTCATTATTATAAAGCAACTATAAGGAAACACTCTCTGAAAGTCAAAGGAAAAAATTGTCCTTTAGAGCTTTTTTTGAGAAGATTCTTATATTTGATTGAATTATGAAATTCTATACTAGTACGGCTTTGATTTTTAAAAGGTAGGCTGTGTTAAAGGTGAATATTGATTTTAAGCACCTGTTGATTGGAGCGGAGGGTACTCGACTCCTGCGGGTGCAGCGGGACAGGTGAGACCCCGCAGGAGCGATAGCGACGAGGAGGCTCACCGCACGCCCCGCGGAAAGCGAGTACCTGGAGCGGAAATCAACAGTCTAATTTAACACCGACTAAAGGGAAGGCAATTGCTGACAGTAGCAATTGCCTTCCCTATGCCTATCCCTAAATGTGACATTTTCATGTATTACCACATATTATTTTTACATATGTTCAATTCATTATTTACATTTGTTCAATCACCTGATATATTATTCATGTAAGTATGACATAATAAATCTTGAGTTATATTTCTATTCTTTATGAAAGCGTTTAATCATAATCTTATTACGGAAAGGGTTTGAATTAGAATGACAAACGAATTAGCGAGAATGATCGACCACACATTACTTAAAGCAAATGCTACTGAAGCTGAAATTATTAAATTGGCTGAAGAAGCAAAAGAATATAAGTTTGCTTCAGTATGCGTTAACCCAACTTGGGTAAAAACAGCTGCAGAGGTTCTTAAGGATGCAGAAGGTGTAGAAGTATGTACAGTAATCGGCTTCCCGCTTGGAGCTTCAACTTCAGCGGTAAAAGCTTTTGAAACAACGAACGCAATCGAAAATGGCGCAACAGAAGTTGATATGGTTATTAATATCGGCGCCCTTAAAGACAAGCAGTATGATGTAGTAGAAAATGACATCAAAGCAGTAGTTGAAGCAGCTAAAGGAAAAGCATTGACTAAGGTTATCATTGAATCATGCCTGCTTACAGACGAAGAAAAAGAAATGGCATGCAAGCTTTCTGTCAGCGCAGGAGCAGATTTCGTCAAGACTTCTACTGGCTTCTCAACAGGTGGCGCAACAGTTGAAGATATTGCATTAATGAGAAAGACTGTTGGCCCTGATATCGGCGTTAAAGCTTCAGGTGGCGTAAGAAGCCTTGAGGATGCACAAAGCATGATCGAAGCTGGCGCAACAAGAATCGGAGCAAGCTCTGGTGTTGCAATCATGAATGGCTTGTCTTCGAACTCTTCATACTAAAACCAAAGGCGGTTTAGCATTATAACAAATATTCATGGGAATGGGGAATGGACGATGGACAAAAACATGCTTGTTGAAAAAGCGATTGAAGCAAGAAGCAAAGCATACGTTCCATATTCTAAGTTTCAGGTTGGCGCTGCAATCATAACGAACAACGATAAGG
>NZ_JBAVFI010000536.1:0-1887 GCF_049588175.1 Mesobacillus sp. | reverse complement strand
TGTCAGTGGCAAACCTGGTCATTCAGAATACCGTTCTGAAGGATTCGAAGAAATAACTTAAAGGGAAGGCCGGCACACAGTGGATGTGCCGGCCTTCCCTTTAATTTAAATATCCGCAGACACGCGGGGATATTACGGAGTGTTAGTCAGAATCAATATAAGCTTCGAATCCAGCCTTCCTTAATCTTTCTGCAAGCTCTTGTGCATTCTGCTCATCTTCAAATGCTCCCGCTTGGACCTTATAGCGTCCGCCAGCACTTTTATTCGTAGTTGGAACTGGAGACTTCGTGGCAGCAGGAGTGAGAGACGGAGCAGCTTTTGATATTGGCTGTAGTTTGAATTGATCGGCTAAAGCTTTCACAATTGCCTCTGCAACAGTTTTTCGGTACGTTTCTGAACGAAGCAATTTGGCTTCTTCCTGGTTTGTCATAAAACCGCATTCAGCAAGTACTGCATCCATTTTGGTTTCTCTGAGAACATGAAAATCAGCCGTTTTTACACCCCTGTTTTCCAATCCAGTAGAGAGTACGAGATTTCGCTGGATTTTTTGGGCTAGCTGATAGGCCAAAGGGGGTCTTGTGGGATATACATATGTCTCGATACCGCCAGTATTATTCCAGCCGCCGCTGCCATATGCATTGGCATGTATGGATACAAAAATATCCACGTCGAGACGATTCGCCTTATCCGTCCTCTCCCGCAATGATACATCTTCCTGGTCAGAATGAGAAAAATAAACGGTGACATTTTTATAATTCACCAGCAATTGCCTGGCATAGTTGGCCACTGCCCTGCTAAATTCATATTCCCTCAGTCCATCAGGACTTCGCTTACCCGGGGTGTTATAGCCATGCCCAGCATCAAGCATGATCTTCATAACAATCATCACACCTTCCAGTAAAAGATTTCTTCACCAGTATATATATGAACAAAGTTGGGAAAAGGACATAGTGAGATCCCCTGAAAGAGCTATTCATAATGTTCAAACCTATTTATTCAGCTCAAAAATATCCTCAAGCCGTTGGGCCATAAACTCATGTGCATCCTGAATCCCCAAATTATAAAACTGAGGTGCCAGCTTATCCGCAAAAAACTCAAGCATCAGCAATGCAGCCAGATCACCAAGCTCCTCACCCCGTTCATCAAGAAAATAACGCTTGATCTCCTCAATCATCACACGCTTCGTTTCCTCATCAACCCGAAAATTCTTAAGCATAAAAAACACAACCCCTTCAATTAAGTACATACCCACATTGTAGCCTAATCACAAAAAGATTTCACCGCATCACCGCACTGGGGGTCAGACCCCCAGCAATGTACCGCGTTAAAGCGCCGGGGGTCTGACCCCCGGAGGAGTAATGCGTTAATGGGGTGAAGCTTGGAACATGATTTCGACATGGTGAAGGGGATGGTTCGATTATTTCCGTGGAAATATGATTGTTTTTTAATGTGTTTCGACGTGTTTTTTTGCATTTTACAACAAAAAGGAGCTGGAACTGATAGGTTACTAGCCATTTCAGTCCCAGCTCTATGATGATTATGATCGTTGCATGGTATGAACGAATTTGTAACGATCTGCGCGATAGACAGATTTTACGAATTCGAAGGGGATTCCGTCCTTTAATATTGATGTTCTAAGAATCAGCAGGACGGGGGACCCTTTTTCGATTTCCAGAAGACGGAGCTCCTGGTCCTTGGCATTGGAAGCTTCGATTTGCTGAGTGGCTTCATGAATAACAAGGTTCAATTTTTCCTCGATATATTGATAGAGTGATTGATTGATTATGTCCTCCGTCAATCCTTTGACCAGGTTTGCCGGAAGATATGTTGTTTCAAGAGCCATTGGGACATTGTCTGCAAGACGGACTCGTTTGATTTCATAAACAG
>NZ_JBAVFI010000535.1:0-4905 GCF_049588175.1 Mesobacillus sp. | reverse complement strand
AAGTTATAAAAACGAATGTACAAAGATAGTAATAAATTCTTAAGATGTGAAGTTTTACATATTGGCTGAGTGTCATTTAACTGAGAAAGATCTTTATGAATTGTCTTGCTATTTAAAAAATATTAGTTATAATGAATTCTAAGTTTACTATATGAGAATGTTACTAAAGTTGAAAACTAAAATTACATATGAATTCCTTATCAAGAGAGGCAGAGGGACTGGCCCTGTGACGCCCGGCAACCGCTATTTTTAAAAATAGAATGGTGCCAAATCCTGCAGAACATTATGTTCTGAAAGATGAGGAAGAGTGCCGGATTTATTACCTCTTCCTTTTCTATGTGGAAGAGGTTTTTTATTTGGGGGAAACTAACTAAAACACGAACAATAATCGTTTTGATGAAATTATTATACGTTTTTAGTTGTTTTTATAATAGTAATCAAGTAATCTAGTAACATGATAAATAGAATAAACGAACAATTAATTTAGGGGGTCCATCATGAAAAAGCTTTTGGCGTTGTTTGCATTATTATCAGTTTTACTCGTAGCAGGATGTGGAGCAGAGGAGTCATCTGGAAAAGATAATTCGGAAGGCAAAGAAAGTAAAAAGAGAATCGCTCTTGTTTTACCTGAAAAAATCGGAGTCAACCCTTTCTTCCAGCAAATGGATGAAGGGGCGAAAAAAGCAGCTAAAGAATTTGGAGTGGAAGTAAAAACAATTGAATCAACAGACCACTCAGCAATCGAGGAAAACCTTCGCGTTGCAGTTGCAGAAAACTATGACTTGATCATTACTTCATCCTTTGAATCAGAGGATGCGTTGAAGAAGGTTGCAGCTGAGAACCCGGACCGCAAGTTTGCGATTATCGATACAGTGGTTGACCTTCCAAACGTTCAAAGCGTCAACTTCCGTGAGTATGAGGCAGCATACCTGCTTGGTGCAGCGGCGGGGCTTTCCACGAAAACGGATAAAGTCGGAATGGTTGCAGCAATGGACATTCCGCTTTTGAAAAAATGGACAGTAGCTTTTGAAGAAGGATTGAAGGAAACAAATCCGGATGCAGAATTCCTAGTGAACTATGTCGGAAGCTTCACAGACCCTGCGAAAGCGAAGGAGCTTGCATTTCTTCAGGCTTCAAGAGGAGCAGACTTCATTGCTGGTGCAGCAGCTGTCGGAGACCTTGGTGTATTTGAAGCAGCGAAGGAAAAAGGCTTCTACACAGCTGGCCAAGATGTTGACCGAACAGACGTAGATCCAGAGCATGTCGTGCTTTCGCAGCTGAAGGGTACAGACGCAGCAGCATTCGAAACGGTAAAAGCTTTCTCAGAGGGATCCTTTAAAGCTGGAACTGTTGAATATGGCTTGAAGGATAAGGGTGTTGGCCTGACTTATGTCACTCATGAAAGCAAAACACCTTTGAATGCCTTTGTTGGACAAGAAGTAATCGACAAGGTCAAAGCTCTTCAAGAAGAAATCATTTCTGGTAAAAGAGAAATTGAAAATCCATTAAACAACTAATCTCAGATTGAAAAATTAAACATGAAACCGACTGCGTCTGTAGTCGGTTTCCATTTGTACCAGGGAGGGAAGGCAATGACCTACCGCTTAGAAATGAAACAGATAACCAAGAAATATGGTGATTTCCTTGCCAACGACGGTGTATCCATCAAGCTGAAGAAGGGCGAAGTTCTGGCGATTGTAGGAGAGAACGGAGCCGGTAAAACTACCTTGATGCGCATGCTGTTTGGTCTCGAGCAGCCGACTAGCGGGGAAATTCTTCTCGATGGTAAAAGCGTAAAGATTAACGGGCCACAGGACGGAATGTCGCATGGAATTGGTATGGTCCATCAGCATTTTATGCTCTACCCTGATTTCACGGTTGCCGAGAATATTGTCATAGGACGCGAGCCGGGTAGCTTTGGCTTTTTTAATAGAAAGGGAGCGGCTGAATCAGTCCGTCAGCTGGGGGAAAAACATAGAATTGCCGTAAATCCATCACGTAAAGCGCAAGAATGCTCAGTAGGTGAACAACAGCGGATCGAAATATTAAAGGTTTTATACCAGGGGGCAGATATCATCATTCTCGATGAGCCAACTGCTGTTCTGACCCCCTTAGAGGTGGATGAACTTCTAACGACCATCCGTTTCCTTGCGAGCCAGGGGAAAAGCATCATCCTGATTACCCATAAGCTCCGCGAAGTCATGACGGCAGCGGACCAGATTACCGTTCTCAGAAATGGGCGGGTAGCAGGGCATGTGCAAAAAACTGAAACAACCGTTGATGAGCTGGCACAGCTGATGGTAGGAAGGGAGCTCAAGGAACTTGCTGACCGAACAAAGGTAGAAGGGGATGCCCTTCTTGAAGTGAAAGAGCTAACCATCGGGGCGGATGATTCAAAACCAGTGCTGGCCAATATCAGCCTCACCGTACATAGGGGAGAAGTACTTGGAATTGCCGGAGTTTCTGGCAATGGACAATCCGAGCTTATCCAGGCGATTTCCGGATTAAGAAAAGTTGATAAGGGATTGATTCTATTAGGGGGAAAGGATGTAACAGGCACAACGGTTGCCTTTAGACGTGATGCGGGGCTATCGCACATCCCTGAAGACCGATATTTGTGGGGGGCGGCAAAGGAAGCCACGATTGTGGAAACTGGCCTCATGGGTTATTACAAGCAAAAAAGGTTCAACAAGCGTTCTATATTAAACAAAAAGGCATTCCGCATCTATGTCAGTGAATGGATTTCACGGTTTGAAATCAAGACTTCATCGATGGATGAAAAAGCAGGTAATCTTTCGGGAGGGAACCTGCAGAAATTAATCGTTGCCCGGGAGCTAGGCTTTGATACAGACTTCCTGATTGCGGCCGAGCCTACACGCGGAGTCGATATTGGAGCGATGGAATATATCCATGAAGCAATTTTAGCCAAGCGGAATAAAGGGGATGGCATCCTGCTTGTCTCTTCCGAATTATCAGAGATTTTAGCATTGTCTGACCGGATTGCAGTCATATATGAGGGCAAGATTGCGGGGGTGCTTGACCGCAAGGATGCACCAGAAGAAAAGCTGAGCGTGCTTATGGCAGGGGGAAAAGAGAATGAAGCTTCAGAGAAAACTGCAACAGTCGTTTAGGGGATTGGCACAGCCGCTGATTGCTGTTTTGATTGGAATCCTCACCGGGGCGCTGGCCATCAGTATGATTGGTGAATCAGTATTGGATACCTATAAAGTAATGTGGAATGGCGCATTTGGGAGTTTTTATTTTGTGACGGCGACCTTCGCACGTGCGACTCCGATTATCTTGATAGGCGTTGGTATTGCACTCGCCTTTCGTGCTGGCGTCTTTAATATGGGTGCTGAAGGGCAGATGGTGCTTGGTGCCATTGCTGCGGCTTTGACCGCACTATATATACCAGGTCCCGGTTTTGTGAAAATTTTATTAGCCTTACTGGCTGGGATTTTGGCAGGAGGGCTATGGGCACTAATCGCAGCTTGGATGGAAGCGAAGTTCAAGGTGCAGCTGCTGATCTCGACGCTGCTATTAAACTATGTGGCTGTCCTGTTTGCCGGCTACCTTGTAGCAGAACCTTTCCAGGATAAAACAGGATCCGCGGCTCTGGCTCAGACATCAATGATTGATCAGTCGGCATGGCTTCCAAAGCTGTTCCCGGGCATGAGCCTTCACTTTGGTTTTATCCTGGCGATCGTATGCGCAGGCATTCTATATTTTATCCTTAAATACACTTCAGCAGGGTATGAGGTCCGAATGCTCGGCCACAATCCTTTCTTCGCTAAATATGGCGGAATCAATAAAACCAAGGTCCTGTTTTTCAGCATGTTCTTCAGCGGCGGGATCGCCGGCCTGGCAGGGACTGCAGAGGTCCTTGGTTCACAATACCGCTATGTAGAAGGAGCTCTAACGGTTCCGGGATATGCATGGACAGGATTGATGGCGGCCTTGCTGGCGAACTCGAACCCGCTTGGTACTGCAATTGCTGCTATACTTCTTGCGGCTTTGCAAACCGGAGCGATGGGCATGGAGCGTAATACGGAAGTGCCTTTAGAGATTGCTAGTGTCATTCAAGGTGTATTAATCCTATTCATTTCTGCCAAGTTCGCTTCTAACTGGTGGAATGTAAGAAAGAAAGCAGGTGCAGCCAATGGATCTGTTTGATTACTCGCTGTTTGTATCAGCCATCCGGATGGTAAGTCCGATTTTACTTGCGGCCCTTGGCGGCGCACTATGCGCCAGGGTGGGTATTTTTAACGTAGGCCTAGAGGGACTTATCCTGGCTGGAGCGTTTTCCGCGATTGCAGGAAATCATTACAGCGGCAGTGTGCTGGTTGCCGTCCTGTGCGGCATTGCCGGGTCCGTCCTTGTTTCTCTGATTTTTGGCGTCGTGACAATTAAATTTCAGGCAAACCCAATAGTAGCAGGTATTGCGGTCAATTTCCTGGTGCTCGGTTTAACGACATTTTTACTGAGGGCGCTCTTTGATGTAAAAGGGGCATTTTACGATAAGAACATGGAGGGGCTTCCGAAATGGGACCTGCCATTGATCGAAAACATTCCAGTCGTTGGCAATTTGGTCTCGGGGCACTCGCCGCTCGTTTACTTAGCGTTTTTAGCGGCGATCCTGCTATACATTTTCTTGTATAAAACGGTTGCAGGCTTCCGTCTCCTTGCAGTCGGTAAGAATCGATCGGCTTCAAAGAGCATGGGGTTAAAGGTAACGGCGATTCAGTATGGAGCAATCCTGATGAGCGGTGTGCTTTGCGGATTAGCGGGAACGCAGCTCTCACTTGGACAGGTGACGATGTTCACGGAAGGAATGACAGCTGGACGCGGCTTTATCGCGCTCGTCGCGATGATGCTAGGTCAGTCCCATCCAATTGGAATCCTTGG
>NZ_JBAVFI010000534.1:0-7876 GCF_049588175.1 Mesobacillus sp. | reverse complement strand
CTCGTGCACATGCAAAATATCCCCTTCAGATTCACCATGCCTGATTAATAGAATTTCCATGCTCTCATCCCTTTTCCAAAAAAATACATAAAACTATTATTAATTCTGCATTTTTTTGACAATACCTTTATAAAACATTAATTGAGTTTCTTCATACTGCGGTTTATGTCCGGAATACTCCAATTCCCGGGAGCTGTTAATGATTTTACATAGTTTTCAGCCAGTTCTGCAGGATTAGAATAGTCATGCCTGCCAAGGATTCTTCTTATCAAACAACTAATTTATTCCACAAGAAAAGACTCAAGTTTAATTTGAGCCTTTTACATAAAGTATAAAGTTACTTAGTGGGTCCCAGGTTGGAACGCCGGATAACCTGATTGATGACTTCGGAAAACACAAGGCCGACAGCGATTGCTCCGGAAATCATCGAGGCTTTCGCCGCAAGAGATATAGCGATATTATAGTCATTTTCCACGAAATTCCTCATCGCGTCATATGCAAGACCTCCGGGCACTAATGGAATAATTCCGGCGACGCTAAAAATAATGACCGGGGTTCGGTATGCCTTCGCGAAGACCTGGCTGATAACAGCAATTAAAAACGAGGCCATAAGCGTGGCAAAAACCGTCCCAAATCCATTGTAATCCAGGGCAAAATATACGATCCAGCCGACCATCCCTGAAAATCCGCATTTGAACAACGACTCTTTAGGCGCGTTGAAAATGATCCCGAATGCCGCAGATGCGATAAAGCTAGTTATTAGTTGTTCTACATATATCATGGCTGATTCTCCTGCCTCATAGAAAAGATAATATGGCTGCAATACCCGAACCAATGGCAAAGGCGGTCAGCAGTGCTTCTGCTCCTTTTGACAGTCCTGATACTAAATGGCCAGCCATCAAATCCCTGACTGCGTTTGTGATCAGCAAACCAGGAACAAGCGGCATAACAGAACCAATGATAATCTTATCAAGCTCTTGGCCAAGACCAAATTTTATAAAGAAAAAGGCAACCATCCCAATAAAAAATGATGACAGAAATTCCGCGAAAAATTTGACAGGAACAATCCTGTGGAAATAAACGACAAGGAAATAGCCTATGCCGCCAGCTGCCATTGAAGGAAGAAAGTCGAGCCAGCTGCCATTGAACATGATCGTGAAGCAGCCGCTCGAAATCGCTGCTGCAGCAAGCTGGGTATAAAACGAGTAGGAAAGATTGGCTTTTTCTAAATCTGAAAGGAGCCCGCAAGCCTCCACAAGTCCAATTTCACCACTGCTGATTTTTCTAGAAATGCTGTTAACCATTGCCACTTTTCTTAAATCCGTTGTCCTGTCTGAGATGCGGACAAGCTTAGTCCTTTCAGGACCTATTCCTTCCACCGAAAAAATAATGCCGGTTGGCGTCACATAGCTGTGAGTATCGCTGATTCCGAATGCGGATGCCATCCTAGACATCGTATCCTCTACCCTGTAAGTTTCCGCCCCGCTTTGAAGCATAATTTTACCAGCAAGCAGGCATGCCCGCATCACTTCAAACGTCTGATCCTGATTCTCCATATCTGTCCTCACTTACCAATCCGTCCGAGATAAATTTCTTTACCAGTTTAAATCAAAAGAGCATCTATAAGCAACCATATATTAAAACGTAAGACAGCCTGACCCAGGAAGCAGGTCAGGCTGTTTTTACCATACATTATCCTTTAAGAAATAGCCTCTTTAGGCTGGCGAACTTCCTTTGTGCGTCGGCCTTTCAAAATAATCATAATCAGTGCTGCTAACATGAATACACTGGAAATCTGGAATAGAGTACCAATCTCGACATACTGTGCAAGCACACCGAAAACTAATCCGCTAAGTCCAATACCAAGGTCTATTGAAGAAAAGAACATCCCGTTCGCCACACCCCTGCGGTTTGCTGGCGTTTGGGATAATGTCCAAGATTGTAAGGTGGGAATCAATGAACCAAAGCCGATTCCAAAAAGTACTCCGGCTAGCGAGATCATGAAATTGGAATGGGCGAATGACAACACCCACATTCCGATGAATGTGATAAAAATCGTTAAAATGACAAGACCAATAGGTCCCCTCTGATCAAACCATTTTCCTGCTACTGGACGTGATAATGAGGCAAGAATCGCGTTGCATAAGTAAAACAGGAAAATCTGATCGATTCCGCGTTCTTCCCCAAAGATAACGATAAAGGTGACAATCGTTCCATAGCCAAGATTAATGAACAAAGTCAGCATGGCTGGGAACCAGCCTGATTTATCAATCAATGAACCTAGGTAGGAGAACTTTAGATCTTCTTTCTTTGTATTAAGTACGACATCAGGTGTCTGGTAGCGTACTGAAGCCATGAGGAGTAATGCGATTACGCCTAATGCGCCTGAAATGTAGACAAGATTAGTAAACGACGTAACCTGGAACAAGAATATTCCAAGACTCGGCGCAATGATCATCCCGATGGTGATCGATAAACCATAATAACCCATGCCTTCTCCTAATCGTGAATTCGGTATCACATCAACCGCAGCTGTTCCGTTCACCGTTGTCGACCAGCCCCAGGCAAGGCCATGAATCAATCTGAAAGCCAGAAAAATAACGACGACCTGAGACAGCGGATATAAGAAGGTAATCAATAGAAGCAAAAGCGCTCCTATTAACACAAGTGGTTTCCTGGCTTTGTATTCAAGCATAAAACCGATGAATGGTCTGCTTAAAACCGCCCCAATTGAAAACAAGGCCGTAACCAAACCAATCTCCGTCCCGCTCGCCCCGATCGATTTTATATAAGGAGGCAGTGTTGGAATCAGCATTTGAAATGACATGAAAACGAAAAGATTCCCTACCATTAATTTTATAAAGGATGAAGTCCATAAAGGTTCTTTCTTTATTTGTGACAAGTGTGTTTCTCCCCTTTGCTGCAAACTGCTTCTATTTTATAAAAGAAAAAAATCTTCTGCACGGAGAAGATTTCATTATTATATTTCGCATTTCTAAATAATAGCACAGCCAGCAGGATTTTTAAAAGGGAAATATTGAGGATTTCATTGCAGGTAATCGGGATTGTTTTGTTTACTTGATTTACCGAGCTCTTCAAAAAAATCCGGCTTAACTGATTCCTGTTTTCTCTCCGTACTTACAATCAATGCTGGAAGATAGTCATTTATCACTTTCTTGAATTCCCCAACAGTCAGAGGCTTAGCGTCGTCCTTCAATTCATAGCCGAGCAGGCCATTCGCTTCAATGGTGGCAAACTTAATATCCTCCATTTTGGAGATTCCCTGGTTCCTCAACCGCATCTCTAATTGGTCCACAGTCATCCTAAGTTTCTTAAGGGTTTTAACATTCAATTGGCCGTTTTCAATCACAACCTTCGATTTACCTGTAATGAATTTTTCAAAGAAATTGAACTTCAACTCTAGATATTCCAAAATCAAAATAGTAGCAACGAAGATCGCAGCCCCTCCGATCGCCTTTGTCATACTTTTTTGAACGATGGGCTGGACAATAATCGTTCCAAGTGAAATCATCACAACAGTTTGGGCAAGCGTCATTTGCGAAATCGATTTTCTGCCAGCAACTCTTAATAGCAAAATCCCTGCCATTATCATTGCAAAAGTTTGCCAGATAAAAGTAAAGTCCATGGTACCCCTCCTAAAAAGCACTTCTAGTAATATCTCCAAAGAAATAATTTTTATGAGTGATAAATGATTAGTATTTATAATGGTTATTTTCCAGTTCGCCTATAAGGTTTACATTTAGCTGATATCATGAAAATTCGACTGATATTTTCTTTTTCAATCAAACAAAAAATTGATTGTCCAAAATAAGTGTGGAATGTACTCTTTTCAAACCTCTGTATTGTTTTTCCAGTAGATATATTCCCATGTCGTCCGATAAAGAGTAAGAAGTTATTCTCAAAATGAAGAGAGGAATACGGACTACTATGAAACTCGGACGAAAAAATAAAGAAAACTCTGAAACACAGGGGAAGAAATCTATTTCAATTAAGAGCAAACTTATTATTTCTTTTATTGCCATCCTCCTGATCCCAACTCTGATGGTAGGACTTATGTCCTTTAAGAATGCGAAGGATGAAATTAAAAAACAAATCCTATTAAGCTCAGAAAAAAATGTCATGCTGCTTGATAAATTTTTAAACAGCAAAATCGAACCAAAGCTTTTGGATGCTGCTTACTTTACAGAGGCATTAAACAGAGATTCATATTCTGAAAGAGAATTACAGAATACCATTGCAAAATTCAAGCAATATAAGTATCTTCATGAAGAATCCCTTAATGTATATATGGGAACAGATTCAGGGGAGATGTTATTATTTCCAAAGCAAGAATTGCCTCAAGGTTTTGATCCGCGTGAAAGGGCTTGGTATAAAGATGCGCTCGCAAGTAACGGAAAAGCGATAATAACGAACCCTTACGTCGATGCTGCTACTGGTGACTTACTCGTTACAGTTGCTCAAGCCGTAAGTGATGGCTCTGGAGTTTTTGGCATCGATATTAGTTTAAATGAACTAAAAGAAATTACGGATGGCATCAGTATCGGAGAACGGGGATATCCTGCGATTTTGGGTACAGACAAAAGTTACATCGTACATCCTACACAAAAGCCAGGCGATAAAGCCGAAGGTGAATGGGTCAGCAAGGTTTATGCCGATCAAAAAGGGCATCTTTCTTATATTTACAATGGGATAAACAAGGAAATGGATTTTCAAACAAATGGGCTTACCGGCTGGAAAATTATTGGCTCGATGGATTTATCAGAAGTAGACCAAGCAGCACAGCCGATTTTATATGCTACATTAATGATTGTAGTCATTTTTATCGTGATTGGAGCACTACTGTCTTATTTTATCGTCAAATCGATAACCCGACCTTTAAAGGATCTTGGGGATATTACGGATCGTGTAGCAAGTGGAGATTTGACAAAATCCTATGTGGTAAAAAAATATGATGAAATTGGCAAGTTAGGCACGAGCTTTAATAATATGATTTTAGCGTTAAGGGAATTAATCCAGCAAGTTGGAGAAAAATCGGACTTGTTAGCCTCTTCATCTGAGCAGTTAAACGCAAGTTCCGAACAGAACAACCACGCAACTGAACAGGTCGCCAACTCGATCCAGGAAGTTGCATCTGGAACAGAGAACCAAAGAAACATGGTTCATCAAAGTACTGAAGTTGTAAAAGAAATGTCCGATAGCATCGACAAGATTATGAGAAATGCCCAGGAGGTAGCCGATACGGCTAAGGATGCTAATATCGTCGTTGCAGAAGGGGAACAATCCATCCAGAAATCTGTTCATCAAATGAAAAATATCAACGAAACAGTCGCTGATCTTGGAAAGGTAATTCATACTCTGGGAACTCGTTCAAACGAAATCAGTCAAATCGTCGATGTCATTTCAGAAATTGCAGGACAAACGAATTTACTTGCACTAAATGCAGCTATCGAGGCTGCCCGTGCTGGGGAACATGGAAAAGGATTCGCGGTTGTAGCAGATGAGGTTCGAAAGCTTGCAGAGCAATCAGCTAAGTCCACCGAAAGTATCCGACAGCTCATCGCATCGATCCAGGCAGATACAAATACAGCAGTAGTGTCAATGGATAAAGGAACAGAAGAAGTCGAAAAGGGAATCGAAATCGTGGACCTTGCAGGTGCTTCATTCCGCCAAATCCAGGAGTTTGTTGATAATGTCAGTGCTCAAATCCATGAGGTTTCCGCTTCTATGGAGGAAATGGGCCAGGGTGCTAAACAAGTGGTCGAGTACGTTAGCAGGATCGAAGAAATCACTGCCGGTGTGAATGCTGAAAGCCAGGAGGTTTCTGCTGCGACTGAAGAGCAATTAGCTTCTATGCAAGAAATCGCTGCATCAGCTGCCTCCCTTTCATATATGGCAGAAGAACTTCAGGAGTCAGTCAGGAAATTTAAAATTTAGAGTTACAAAGAGACAGTCATTGCTGTCTCTTTTTTTCAGTTGTATTTTCAACAGATTTACGTTAGCTTGGAATAAAACTAGACTATTTGAAAGGGGATGCTTTGGATGCTGGATTGCCGGGATGAAGTCTTATTTTATACAAAACAACTTGTTAACATCGGGAGCATTGTCAATACAACAGGAGAAAAGGAGATCGCGCAGGCACTTTATACGATGATTTCTTCCTTTCCATATTTCATAGGAAACCCAACACATGTCATAAAATCACAGACACAGAATGATGAGCTTGAGCGCTATAATGTGCTGGCATTTGTAAAAGGTACAAAGGGAAACAGCAATAAAACAGTCATTCTGATGGGCCATCATGATACGGTGGGTATTGATGATTTTACCCAGCTCGCTGATAAGGCTTTTAATCCGGATGAACTGCTTGTCGAACTTAAAAAAGAAAATCTTCCTTTGCTCGTAAAAGAACACGCTGAATCCGGTGAATGGATGTTTGGCCGCGGCGTGCTTGACATGAAGAGCGGTGTCGCTTCCCATCTATACTTGCTGAAGTACTATTCTGAACACCCTGAGGAGCTTGAGGGCAATCTAGTATTTTTATCCGAGTGTGATGAAGAGGACAGCTCAAACGGGGTGCTTTCGGCCGTTAAAATTCTTAATACCTGGAAGCAAGAACAAGGCTTTGAATATGTCGCGGCGATTAACAGTGATTTTGTAGCTCCTCGCCATGAAGGAGACAAGAACCGTTATATCTATAAAGGAACAGTTGGAAAGCTGCTCCCTTCTTTTTTCATAACCGGAGCGGAAACTCACGTTGGCTCAACCTTTGAAGGATTGGATCCAAACCTGGTTGCAGCAGAATTGACAAGGCAGATTGATTACAATCCCGACCTATGCAATGAAGCCTTTGGTGAGATCACAATGCCTCCCGTTTCTTTGAAGCAAATGGACCTTAAGCCGAACTATACTGTGCAGACAGCATTATCTGCCTATGTCTATTACAATTTCTTCATTCACTCATGGACACCAAAGGATGTGCTGGAAAAATTGAAGGATCAGGCTTATATCGCCTTTGAAAACGCATTGAAGCTGTATTATGACCGATATGAACGTTTTTGCAAAATCAGTGGTGAGCCATGCAAGGAACTGACCTGGCAGCCAAGGGTGATGACATATGAGGAGATGGAGGCTGAACTGATTAGGGCTAATGGGTCCGACTATATAGCACATATGACGTCGTTCAAAGAGACTTTGCTGTTAGATTCCAGTCTTGATTTAAGGATGTACGCAGCTAGAGTCGTCGAAGAGGCATGGAAATGGATGCCGGATCAAAGTCCTGCCATCATCGTGTTCTACTCATCGCTCTATTCACCGCGAATCGAAGTGACGGGTGAAACAGAAGATGAGCGTAATTTAATAGAAGCTTTGGAACAGGCTGTGGAAACGGTTCAGCCTGAATATGAAGAGCCTATTGTTATTCGCAGCTTCTTCCCTTATATCTCTGATATGAGTTTTTTAGCATTGAGCGACGATGATGAAGCACTGGATGCAGCTTCAAGAAATAACCCAAGTTGGGGAACGAAATTCCATGTAGAATACGCAGACATTCGTGAGCTGAACGTGCCTGTTATCAATATTGGACCTTATGGACTTGACGCACATAAACGTTATGAACGAATGGAGATGGATTATTCACTTGAAATAGTCCCTAACCTGACGAATGAAGTCATAAAGAATGTTTTAGCGAAGTAATTTTTAAGGTGCCTTGTCATGAGGCACCTTATTTAAATAATCCAGTCGGTAAACCCTCTTGTATTTCCGCTTTTTTCTTATTACTATAGAGTTCAGTGGAAATATATTATAGTAATCATTAAAATAAACATAATGAGACTGATCTAAGGAAAGTCTGATACGA
>NZ_JBAVFI010000533.1:0-4098 GCF_049588175.1 Mesobacillus sp. | reverse complement strand
GGACATTTCTCGACGTGCATTTTATACTATCTGATTTTATAAGAATAAGGTGACCATTCCTTCGTGAGTGGTCACCTTTTCTATTGGATTATTTCCTTATTCAACACACAGCTTTACTGCCCTGGTTGCGATGAAGCATTTAATATACTTGTCCAACGGCCTTCTTCCTCCAAAATCATCTTCATACAAGCCCGAAATCACAAATCCAGCTTCTATCTGGCCCTGAATTTGATCCTCAAGAGTATGCCCAAATTCGATTGTCTTATCAGAATTCAGATATTCGGCAATTTGTACATCCGTTAAGTTGTCGAGTGAAGATGATGGTATAGAGTTTTTAACGACTAAATTCCCTTTCATATCCTCTTCATCATCAAAAATGAAAAGAAGCGGATTCGTAAACCCCGAGATTAGGATTCCTTTATTTTTTAGAACCCGTGAAGCTTCATTCCAAACTTTTGAAAGATCCTCAACGAATAAGTTCGCTACAGGATGAATGATAATATCAAATTGTTCATCTTTAAAGCAGGATAGGTCACTCATATCTGCAAGTCTTGTTTTTAGCGTCAATCCGTCTCTTTTAGCGACAAATTCATCCTGTTCTAATTGCTTTTTCGAAATATCTACGACAGTAACATCTGCTCCTGCTGCCGCTAAAACGGGACCCTGCTGCCCTCCACCAGATGCAAGGCACAGGATCTTTAATCCGTTTAAGGATTTCGGAAACCAGTTTCTTGGAACCGGCTTTCCTGTTGTCACGGAAATTTCCCACTCTCCATTCCTGCTTTTTTCAATTATTTCTTGCGGTACAGCCTTAGTGTAGACAGCCGCTTCCTCTACCTTTTTATCCCATGCATTGCTATTTTGTTTTACTGTATTCATTCCCATCACCCTTCCAATTTAGGAAGATCCAATGAACATTTTAGGATCTTCTCATATAATCCATGCCAATCCTGATAATAATCCTTTACTGTATCTGGGTTGATAAAAATTCTTTCAGCTGATTCATATTGTGCCTGAAATTCATGGATTTGGGTAATATCCATGCGATAAAAAACTTGATAGCCCACCTTTGGATATTTGCTGCTTTCACTCCAATTGGGATTATCGGTGTGATCGACAATAATATATCCTAACTGTTTGCAATCCCCTGAAACATTCCCTTCTTCCAGTACTTCTCGTTTAAAGCCTTCTTCTACCGATTCACCAGGTTCTAAGTGTCCACCCGGAAAATCCCACCCACGATGATTCAAATTCACCAACATCAGTTCATGATCATCAAAACAAAAACCGTGTACACTTGTGATAAATTCGCGAGGAGGCAGCTTTTTATCACTTAACCAAGTTAATTTAATAATTGATTCTCCCCAATTAACATATGCAGTGCTCAATTATATCCCCTGCTTATTAAATTTTACTTGAACAAGCTATAACCATTTCGCAAACCAGGCAACATAATATGCAGCTGGTATAAAAATGAGTTGTGCAAGAATGGTCCCAGCAAATTTTGAGGTAACCATTGCAAACGAGTAGCTTTTTAAGAAAACATATTTATTTTTATCTTTCGTGACCCGGTCAGCAAGTACGGATGCCTTGGGGTCAATGAATAAAGTCAGCAATAACGTTGCTATCCCATTGATAATACCAGAGGATAAAACGACTGCCTGTGCATACTTCGGTTCCGTCAGCAAAGAACCGTATATCGCTGCTAGTACACCCACCGTGTAAACTGCTGAAATCAATATATTGATAATGAAAAGCCGTTTCGGAAAAGTATGTTTATTGATACCTTTTAAAAATCCCCGTTTAGGCATACGAAAGCATAAGACCACACGTTTCATTCCTTTTAAATTGAACCATTTCTTTGTCAAAGTAACAATCGAACCTCGTTCATTAGAAAGCTGAATAATTGCCCTTGAAAAAATAGCAATAAAGGTGGGGAATAAGATTATTCCAATTAATACTCCGACAGTAGTAAATCCTATAAGGATTCGAAATTGGTTCTCAAGGAATTCTAGACGGTTTACTCCTTCTGGCACTTCAGCGATAAGCTTCCCGGTAAGTGGCTGTTGAAACATCGTAGAAAATCGGCTTGCTACAACCAGGGTATTAAATAGTGAAAGAGCAGAGGCAATTAGCCCAACTCTTGCTCCAGACAATCTTGTAGAGTAAGCCAAAGTTTCGATAGTGGTAACTACTAAGATAAATATTGCAATTACTAGTAATCGTTCTGATAATATGTCCATTCTATGGCTCCTCAAACGAAGCAGAGCCCGCCTAATTATTTAATGCCAAGGAAGCCTTGAATAAATTGAGGTGGAAATCCGCTGAATTCTATATTCATTTAGGTGTATCTAGATTGCGACACGCCCCTACCATTCCTTTCCAATTATACTCAAAATAACAATTCATTGACAATATAAAAAGCCCACAATATAAAATTAAACCGTTCCGTTTTAGGGTGCATATTTTTTAAAAGACAATGAAAATGGCGTGTAAAGTGACATCGGTTTTGTCACGCCATTTTTCTAATTTAATGTATTTTTGGCTCCGAAATATAGTGGTTCTTGTTCCACATAAGCACCCTTTTCATTCTACACCCCACCCATAAAGAAACGGACCCCGGTGAAGGGAGCAACATGGGCTGATCAATAAGCGGAGAAACTTCCCTTATTTTGAAAATGGCGCGGAAAACAGCTTAAATAGACGGAAGATTTCCGCCTATTTACTTGAAAAACATAAAAAATTGGGAATCGTGCTTGCTTAACCGGAAAACCTCCGCTTAATTACCCCTTATAGAGCTATAGTTTACAGGTTAACCGGATATCCTCCGCTTATTTTCAGGTACTCAATTGAGGTTCTGCTAAACGGCTTCGGTGAAGAACAAAAATAAATATCTTGCGTCTGTTTAACATAAAATTCCATTTTTGTTGTTATACTCGCTATACTTGAATGGAATGTCCGCAGGATTGAACTCTTAAATTGATTTCCGAACTGGCAATCAAATTGACTTTTAAATGACAGTCATTATTCCATGTACAACAAACATTGTCATTCGAATATAATATAATTTTGCAGGTGTTAATTTGTAAGGGAATAGCTTATAAAGGCTGGCACAATAGAAAAAATGGCGTGGGCAATTTCCACGCCATTTGCACCTCAAAACGGAACGATTTGATATAAAATTGAGAGCCTTGCTAATCCATATTGGATTTAAATCACATACAGCATTAATATAAAAATCTGAATCTATCCTTTTTGCCTGATCCGTTCCACTACAGTTGCGACTTCATCAGGCTTCACAAATTCTACTGGTGAAAACCCTTTTTCAAAGACTACGGAGTCTGCTTCGATCATCAGTACATATTTCCCGTTCATTTTAGCTAGATGAATACTATCGCCAAAGTCCGCAAGCAAGCCCTTTACCGATACGTGGTCCAGTTTCATCTTAAGCTCTAGCTCAGGGGTATGCTCGATCAGCTGAGCCGCTGCTTCGATAACCTGTTCTGGTTCGAAGCGTTCCTGCAGCTCGCGTTTTTCGCTGGCAGCCCATATTTCCATTGCGTTCTCAAGCTGTTCTCGTTCTTCACTTTCTGGTTCGAAGGTTTCTTCCATGTGCCCTCTTACCATTTCAATTACTTGAGTCTTCACGATTTCTGGCATCGACTGTCCATACTCCACGTATTTCAGGAAATCTTCGAAATAGCGGGCATGTGAAGCCTGGTTGATTTTCAGTTCATTATCCTGAATCATCCCTTCTTCAGGCATGTAAGGATACTGGATAGATTTCATGTTTTTCGTCGTGATCGCCATTTCAACCTGACGGATCAAGGTAGACTCATCAGAAATGGAAGCAACTTTGGGTTCGAAATCACATTTTAAAATAAATACGAATGAATCATCAAAAAACTTGCGAAGCTTAGCGCGGGCAACTATAAAGACTCCTCCACGCACTGCACTCGTATCAACATAGGCAATCGCAAATTTTTCACTTTCATTCTGGAAAACTTCCTTTGATTCAGCGAAGCGAACTTTGTGAAAAAGATTATAGTTTGGATTGGAAGTGAGGTCATGACCTTCTTCAACAATGAAGTAGCCAAT
>NZ_JBAVFI010000532.1:0-1514 GCF_049588175.1 Mesobacillus sp. | reverse complement strand
CTACCCCTACAGTTTCGACTAGAATCACATCAAAGCCTGCGGCTTCACAAACGAGCATCGTTTCACGGGTTTTTCTATGGACCCCACCGAGCTTTCCTCCAGAAGGAGAAGGCCGGATGAATGCCCGGGGATTCCGCGCGAGATTTTCCATCCTTGTTTTGTCCCCCAGGATGCTTCCTCCAGTCAGGCTTGAAGTTGGGTCAACAGCCAGGACGGCAACTTTATGCCCCAGGCTGCATAAATAGGTTCCAAAGCTTTCGATAAAGGTACTTTTTCCAGCTCCCGGAACACCTGTGATCCCTATTCTGACCGCAGAACCTGTATCTGGAAGAAGCAGCTGCAGCAGAGACTGTCCTGCATGAAAATCGTGCTCTGCATTGCTTTCAATCAAGGTGATTCCCCTTGCTAGTGCAGTCCTGCTTCCACCTTTAATTTCGTCGGCGAGCTTTGAGGGATCAAGATTAGCAGCGTTGCTTTTTTTTACGAAACGTCCTGTTTTTCCCGCGCTAACGCTGCTAGTCATCCCTGTACCAGCCACTCCTGGCTTAACAATACTCGAAAAGAACTCTGCCTTTTCCGGGTCGAACCATTCAGGCTTTTTCTCGTCAGCCATTATTCCGACACTTCCTCGTAGCCCAGGCGATCATAGATTGTTCTCAAAACCTTCTGAGCTGCTGCTGGAATAACGGTGCCTGGCCCAAAGATCGCACTGGCGCCGTTTTCATAAAGGAATTCATAATCCTGTGCAGGGATGACACCGCCAACTATGACGACAATATCTTCACGCCCCAGCTTCTTCAATTCCTGTACTAGCAGCGGCAGAAGTGTCTTATGGCCAGCGGCAAGGGAGCTGATCCCAATCGCATGGACGTCATTCTCAACAGCCTGGATTGCTGTTTCCTCAGGAGTCTGGAACAATGGCCCGATGTCTACATCAAAGCCCAGGTCGGCAAATGCGGTAGAAATGACTTTCGCACCGCGGTCGTGACCATCCTGACCCATTTTGGCAATCATAATACGAGGTCTTCTTCCTTCATTTTCAAGGAATTCATCTGTCATTTGCTGTACTTCAGCAATTGCTTCTTCGTTTGTGAATGCAGAACTGTAAACGCCACTGATTGATCGAATAATCGCTTTATGCCTGCCTGCTGCTTTTTCAATCGCATCGGAAATCTCACCAAGAGAAGAACGTACCCTTGCTGCCTTGACAGCTAGTTCCAGGAGGTTGCCCTCCCCTGTTTCCGCGGCTTTTGTGAGTTCCGTCAATGCGAATTCGACTTTTTGATTATCACGATTATCCTTTAGGTCCTTCAGCCTCGCGATTTGTTTTGCCCGGACCGCTGTATTGTCAATATCCAGTATTTCAAGCGGATCTTCTTTCTCAAGCTTATATTTATTAACGCCGATGATCGTTTCTTTTCCAGAATCGATTTGCGCCTGGCGCCGTGCTGCTGCTTCTTCAATCCTCATTTTTGGAAGACCTGTCTCAATTGCTTTGGCCATGCCTCCAAGGC